>JANNFQ010000081.1:0-12335 GCA_031380045.1 Acidimicrobiaceae bacterium | reverse complement strand
GACAACGACTGTTGTAGGCCGAGGCGGACCATTTGATGGGCGAATCGACATGAGCCGGGCCGTTCGACTTCGGACCGCAGCAACCGGCTGTCGAGTGCTGCGTCGAACAGCGGGATGGCCCGATCAAGCTCCATTCCTGCTGCGGTTGCGACCGGGACGACGTCGAACACCTCTCCGGCCACCGACGCAATCCGCAACAGGTCGAGTGCGCCGTCGCCGAGCGCGCTGGCTCGGGCAACGAAAAGCTGGCCGAGTTCGGCTGCGATCTGCTCGCCGATCGCGGCCCCGCTCCAACGGCCGTCGCTGGCGACCGCCAAGGCTCCAGAGGCCAACCCGCTTCGAATTGCCTCCGTGACGTACAGCGAGTTACCGGCGGCCAGCCTGTGCAGCTCGGCAGCAATGTCAGAAGTCGACCCGTCGGCATGCCCGCCTCCGATGGCACGAAGCAACGATTCGATCTCGGTCACCGCCAAGCCCTCGAGCTCGACGGTCAGCAGTCGGCCACGACGTCTGGCGTCGGCCACGAGTTGAACGATCAGCTCACGCGACGTCGAGCCCACGTCACGCACAGTCGCAAGGATGGCAACGCGACAGCGAGCGTCGTCGGCAAGCAAGCGGTGCAGCACGCCGATCATCGAAGCACCCGCCCACTGCAGGTCATCGATGATGAGCAGTACGGGGTGTCGATTCGAGAAGCCGACCAGCCGACCGGCAATGTCGTCGAGCAGCAGATCGCGATCATCGTCGGGACCGGGCCAGGCGACGCCCGCGTCGGATGCACGATCGACGATCTGCACCAGTTCGTCGCCTGGCACAAGGTGGCGGAGCACTGCGATCAGCGGGCTGATTGCGCCGTGCCACACATCGTCGCAACGTGAGTAGGCCACCCGGATTCCATGATCGTGTGCGTTCGATGCGATCTCGCGGGCGAGCCGAGACTTGCCGACACCCGACTCGCCCTGGATCACGGCCATCCTCGAACCCGGCACGATCGTTCCGACCCACGCGTCGATCAGGTCCAGCGCGCCCGCCCGGCCCACGAATGGCCACTCCTCGCCCACCCTCAGCTGCGCGGGCAGATCCGGTGTGTTCGACGGTGATGTGATTCCTTCGGGTGGACCCAGCATTGACCGATACAACGCCTCGGTTTCGTCTGCGGGTATCACCCCGAGGGCGTCGGCCAGCGCGACCCGCAGACGTTCGTACGCACGCAGCGCGTCGCCCCGCCGTCCGGCCGCCAGGTGAGCTGAGATGATCGTGCGATGGGCGCTTTCACGCAACGGCTCGATCGCCATGACGGCTTCGGCCGCGTCGATCGCCGCTTCCACACCGAATCGGGTGTGGCCGTCAGCGCCACTCGCCTCTGCCTTGAGACACGCAGTGGCCAGCGCTTCCAGGGCTCGAATCCGCAGGTCCAGCGCGACGCTGCGAAGGTCGTCCACCCACACTGCCTCGATGCCCGGGAGCAACCCGATCGCCAACATCTGGGCAGCACGCGAACCCAGGTCCATGGCCACACCGACCTCGTCGAGGCGTGCGGCTTCCTCGGCCCCTCGTGTCAGCGACTCAGCAACCTGCACGTCGGTCGCCGCATCGTGGGGCAGGCCGAGCCTGACCCAACCTTCGCGAGTGGCCAGGGTCTCGTCGGGTAGGCCCGCAGATCTCAACACCTTGCGAACGCCGGTCAGCGCCGACCGCAACGCCGGATCCCAGGTCGGGGGAAGCTCGGCCCAGATCGCGAGCGCAAGTTCGCGACGACCGATCGGCTGGCCGGGCCGAGTCGCAAGGTACGCCAGCGCGGCCCTGACCCTTCGACCACTGAGTGCCGGTGCAGCGACCGGCCCGGCGCGTCCGTGAACGCGCAGCTCACCGAGCAATGAGATGACGATGCGTGGATGACCCGCCAGTGGCTCGCTCGTCCCCACGTACGTCATCGTTGCACGTCACGCAACAGGGTCCGCTTCGGCGAACCTCGAGCCGCCCGATCAGACCGAGGTTGAAGCGATTGCGTCAGCGGTCGTGCACGTGCAGGTCGGCGATGCGTCACCGAAAGCCCAGCTGACCGATCTACAGCGGGTCGTGGTGGCAGCGGTGTGTGATGGTGGCCTGACCACTGACCTCGGGCGCCGGGCTGTTCGAACCCGACGCCGGACACTTGCAACTGGCCGGCAAGCCGCAGCGACATGTGCAATTCGGCCGCTCGGTCGAGCATCGCACTTGAGCTTGCGCGACATTGGTGATCGCAGTGCTGACGCACGAACGAGTCGGGCAGGAGAGTGAGTCGAACATGGAGGGTGTACCGGTCGTCACGTCGCAGTCGGTGACGACGGATGAGCGGCTCTCGTTGCGTCGGCTGAACGCAGTGATGGCGGTGGTGCACGGGGTTCAAGCCGTGTTGATGATTGCGCTTTCGAACTCGCGATCGTTGCCGGTGACCGGTGTGTTCGCCAACGGTCCGCCGGGCCAACCGGAAGGACCGCTGCAGGTCGACCATCTCTTCTCGTATCGGCTCGGTTGGGCCGTTGCCGGCTTCGAGATCATCTCGTCGTTGTCACACGCCGCTGTTGCGTCGAGGTGGGGATACCACCGATACATCGACGAGCTCGAACACCATCGCAACCGGTTCCGCTGGACCGAGTACTCGCTGTCGGCGTCGCTGATGATCGTGATCATCGCCGGCATCACTGGCATCACCGATGTTGCCGCGCTTGTCGCGCTGTTCGGGATCAATGCAGCGATGATCCTGTTTGGCTGGCTGATGGAAACAGGCAACAGCCCGGGCGTGCCGGTGTCGTGGACAGCCTTCAGGTTTGGGTGCGTGGCCGGAGTCGTCCCGTGGGCGGCCATCGTCGTCTACCTGATCGGCGCCGGATCCGACGTCCCCACGTTCGTGTACGGCATCTTCGTGTCGCTGTTCGTGTTCTTCAACTGCTTCGCAATCACCCAGTTGCTGCAGTATCGGGCCCGGGGACGGTGGAGCAACTACGTGTTCGGCGAACGGGCGTACATCTACCTCAGCCTGATCGCCAAGTCGCTGCTGGCCTGGCAGGTCTTCGTCAACGTCCTGATCTGACCCCCGGGCCCCATTCAGGGCTTTGGACTCTGGCTGCGCTGCCACCTTGAGCTCACGATCGAAGCGGTCTTCAAGTGGTCGTTGACCGGTCGTCGAAGGAGGTCCGTCATGAGCCAAGTGACCATCGAGGGGAACCAGCCGTACCTGGTCGTCGATTCACCGTATGAGGTGGCGCGCTGGCGACCACTGGTTCACTGGTTGTTGTACATCCCGCACGCCATCATCCTGAACGCGCTGCAGGTCCTGTCGCGTGTGGTGTTCCTGGTGTACTGGCTGATGCTGATCTTCACCGGCAAGCTGCACCCTGGCCTCTACGGCGTGATGGCGATGTACGAGCGGTACAACGCTCGGGCAGGCGGCTTCCTGATCGGCTACTCCGAGACCTATCCGCCGTTCGACTTCAGCACCAACACGACCGACAACAACGCCTACCCGCCCGTTCGGTTGGCCCTCCCGTCGGTCCCCGAGGTGGTGCCGCGTTCAGCAGCGCTGAACGTGATCAAGGCGATCCCTCACTACATCGTGCTGATGATCTACTTCATCGGCGCAGCGGTGGTGGCCGTGATCGGCTGGTTCGCCGTGCTGTTCACCGGAGCATGGCCGCATGGCATGCGCGACTTCCTGGTTCGAGTCGGCAACTACTACTACCGGCTCTGGACCTACATCACGATGGTCGACAACGAGTACCCGAAGTTCGGATTGCCGTCGGCCTGAACCGTGACTCAAAGCGATCCTGCGGCCACCGAGAGAGAATACAGCCACCGATAGAGATCGTGTAACCACCTACCGTAACTTTGAGCTAGCGTTCTCGGCACCCCGAATTGGCCAGCGGGCGTCGGGAGCTTCCAAGCTGCCGCCGAACATCCTGGTCTGGAACTTGGAGGACACAGCGATGAGCGACGACTTCTTCGACCGCTTCACGGTTCTCGGTGAAGCGGCGCGTGGACCGGATGCCGGCGTCGATCGGGATTGGCTGGCCCACGGGATCGAGGCCAACAGAGTCCAGTCGAGCCTCGATGTCATGTTGACGTTCGTCGACTCGGCCCGCGACGGCACCACCATCACCGACGCGACGCTCTCGGGTGTCGTCCGGGCGATGTTCGACGAGCAAGGGCCGGCACGAGATCTGCGCGACGAGCTGACGCGTGAACCCGATGCCCAGCCCCGTCGACCAATTGGGCGAGACCTCGGTGATCTTCTCGACAGGCCAGACCTGGCAGATCTGCTGGACAGGTCGGACCTGAGCGACCTGCTCGACAGGAGGGGTTCAGGAGGTCTGCTCGGCAGGCGCGAACCGGGAGATCCGCTCGATCCTTCGTTCGAGTTCCCCGAGCTCGTTCCGCTCGACGAGTTCATGAAGAGCGGCTGCGTCCGGGACGTCATCTCCGGACTCGCCAAACTGGGCGGACTCGTCCAGAACGTTCCTCGCGCTCGCCCGAAGCAGGGAGCGGTCATCACCTCGATCGAGCCGCGAAGCGCGATCGTCGGGCAGCAGCTCACGATTCGAGGGTCGGGTTTCAGTGATCCCCAACCGACCGGCGTTGAGGTGTTCGTCGGTAGTCAGCAGAGTCCGGTGGTGACGTGGAGCGACAAGGTGATCGCCGTCACCGTTCCCAATGGGGTGACCGGCGACGTCTGCGTCAGCGTGCTGGAGAACGTCGTCCTCGGATCGCAGGCACGAGGCGACGCCGTCGTCCAGGCCGTCGAGGTCGGCAGCACGATGACTGGATGTTTCGGCATCAGCAAAGTCGGCGAACGCCTTGCCGCCGGCACAGCAGCGCTGTTGGAGCCGCACGCAGAGTGCGGACCCCTGAATCGCATCTGGGTCGGCGTGCCGGCGATCGACACCTTCGTCCTCAATGGTTCGTCGACATCGGGGCTGATCCACCCGAATGACCTGATCGAGCTGCGTTGGGTGACCCGGTTCGCCGACCAGGTGCGCCTGCAAACCGTGGTCAGGTCGGGCACCGCACCTCCTGCGGTCGTCGTGCCGAACGCGCAAGTGGCGGCGACCGACACCCGACGCATGGGACCGCCGGCAACCCGGTTGGTCTGGGAGATCGACTACATCCTCACTGCGTCCAACGCAGCCGGATTCCGCGAGGCGACGGTTCGTGCGACCGGCACATTCGGGTACGCGATGGCGTTCCTCGGCGCAGGAACCCGTTCGATCTTCCATGCCGGGGCGCTGGAGTACCTCCCTGTGTCGTGCGCGACAGCGCCCAGAGCAGTGTCGTCAACGGGCCTTGGTGCGCTTGGCGCGTTGTCGGCCGCGACGGGCTTCCGGAACAACGCTCCGCTGCTCAACAGCTGGAACACGATCAACGCAGCCCCGATCGCGGCACCTCCTCAGAATGCGCGTGCGTACTCGGTGATGAACTCGCTGATCGGCGAGGATCCCACGGTTCGTCAGGCGTTCGACGCGTACGAGCAGGGCATGTACGCGCGCCTGCTCGTCGCCGTGGATGTGTCGGTGAACGAGGCGATGCTGTCGTACGCCGATGCACCAGTCATCGGCGATATTGCGATCGCGATCACCGACGACGAGACGATCCTCGAGAACAAGGTCATCGACGGTTTGCGCAACGCCGGCATGTGGGTCACCCAGAACGTGATCGGGCCGGCCCTTGAAGACGGTGGAGTGTCCGACAGCGAGATGGGCAAGGTCACGGCTCCGGCGAAGGCGTTGGTCGAAGAGGCGATCGTCGGCAACGCCGTGCAGGGCGGGATCAACGCAGTCGGCGCCGGCTTGATGAACGTCAATCCGGCGATCGCGGTGGTCTTTGTGGTTGCGGCCGACGTCATCAAGGGTCTCGTCGAAGGAGCCTTCGACATCGGAAAGGCCAACGCCCTGCGCGCCGCACTTGCCGCACGCGGGCTGTGTTCTCGAGGGCCCCTCGTCGCACTGATCGATGACTTCATCACACGAGCGGGGCTGCAGGGCCGCACTGTCGGTACATCGACGGGGGTGGCGCTGGCCGTGTCGATACTGGAGACGGGTGAGCCGGCATACATCGACGGTTTCGCGACCGCCCGGACAACGGCCGGGGGAACCATCGGCGCGCTCGGCTGGCGAGATTCCTTGCTGGCCGTCACGGCCGTCGCCGGTGCATTGGCGCCGGTGACTGCGGGCTCGGTCAATCTTGTCGATGCGGCGTACACCGACATCGGCCCTCTCGAGATCCTGCAACGTCGTGACGTGGACGAGATCATCGTGATCCACGGCACCTGCAACCTGCTGCCACGCCTCCAGAGCCCTGACAACTTTTCGACGGTCGGGTTCTTGACGCTTGCCCGAAGAGGGGAGCGTGTCCGCGCCGCGAGTCTTGCGCTGACGGGTGTCGAGCCCGACCGCTTCTGGCAGGACATCATCGACGAGCAGGACGGCACGCGGCGGCGATGGAAGACGCGCCACGTCATGCCGACGATTGCGCTGTCCAACCTCTACGCGTTCGAACACGAGCCCGGGCTGCTGTCGATCTGGCGCGACTACGGCTACATGCGGGCCTTCGACGTGATGGCACCGACGCTGATCCATCCCGGCGAGGACGACGACTCGGAAAATCTGCGGCGAGACCTTCGCAACCGCCTGGCCATGCTCAGCGACCTGATCACCGGCACACGCGAAGCGGCATGGCGGCTGGAGAGCTTCATCAACAAGGTGCTACCCGTCGAGCTCGGCGCCGGGAATCGACGCAATCCGCCACAGGTGTCGCTGACGACCAGTGGCGACGATCTCGTTGGGCTACGGCAGCTCAAGACGCTCATCTGCGTTCAGGTGCGGAGGCGCCTGCAGTTGGTGCAACTCGCCGAGAAGGTCTACCGAAGCTCGGTGTCGACGTGGCCGGGCGACGCCGTGCCGCGGCCCCGGTTCTCGACGTGGTACCTCGAGTACGAGCAACACGGCTACTTGTTCGACAACATCTTGCCTGTCGACCCAGCGGGTCTTGGGCGCGTCAACCCATGGCTCGAGACGATGGGGTTCACCACCAACGGCCCGGTCGCTGCCGCGACCCCTCCGTCGATCGCCGCCGCATTGTTCAACCAACTGCCCTAACCCTGGAGGCACCCGCCATGGAACACCAAGCCTCACATGCGCACCAGGCGGCACCGTCGACCACCTGCGATTGCCCCTGTCACTGCTGCCCCTGTCACTCCTGCCACTGTCACTGCTGCAACTGCGGGGGTGCGAAGGACGCGTCTCAGCCTGCGGATGCAGGGCCGCAGCCAGCTCAGCCGCCGCCTCCTCCTCCTCCATCGGGTGGAACGTCGCTGCCGCCTCCGCCTCCCGGAGTCGCGTACCCGGCGCAGCCACCCGGTGCATCAACGTCAGCCGATTGCTGGCACGCACCGAAGTTCGCGCCCGCAGGCAGCGATGACGTTCCGCCCCGGCCCGAGGGGAAGGGTCGCACGGTGGTCGTCAGCGATGTCCACATCGGCACCGGCGCACGGACGTGCTGGTATCAGCGAGCGGTCCACGAGCCGTACCTCGCCGCCATCTTCGACTACATCATCGCCCACGCCGACGCTCCGGACCCCGTCACGCAGCTGGTCCTGCTCGGTGACTTCTTCGACTTCTGGACGTATCCGCCCGAACAGCGCCCGCCCACGATCGACGACATCATCGCTGCGAACGAGCCGATGTTGGGGGGCAACGGCAAGATGCGCGAAGCGGTCGAGGCGCTCAACGGCAACGTGATCTTCCTGCGAGGGAACCACGACATCAATGTCACGCAGGACGATCTGAACCGGCTGCCGTTCGGCGACCACCACGTGCAACTCGCCGCCGGGCTCGTGAAAGATCCGAGCGGCATCGTGCTGACCCACGGGCACCTCTTCACGATGTTCAACGCGCCCGACGAGCGGTACCCCGATGACGTGCCAGTGGGCCACTTCGTCAGCCGGGCGATCGCGCACTATCTCGAGTCCACACTTGCGCCGGGTCAGACCGCTGCCGACCTTCGTGACCAGGGCTCGCCGTACGGGTTCGATCTCGGGAGCTTCCTTCCAGCACTGGGGCCGCTCCTCGCCTCGCCGTCGGTCACGGACACCCTCCTCTCGTACATGGCGACGCGCTGCGGACTGTCAGAGTCGGCACCCATCGTCTTGGCAGACGGATCGACGACCACGATCGCCCAGGCGAAGAAGAAGTACGACGGCCTCTGGACCGATTGGGTCGAGCGCTTCGGTGGTGGTGACGCGGGTCAGGCCGTCGCCGCCAAGTCGGCACAAGCGGACTACGACGGCACGTACATGGCGTGGTTCGCGCAGAAGGCTGCGTTCGAACACGGCGCGCGTGGCATCATGACCGGCCACACGCACTTCCCGAAAGACGGCATCGTCAACTCGCGGACCCTCTACATCAACTGCGGCTTCGAGTGCCCGTCAACCCCCGATCTAGCGGGCGACCGGACGGGCTTCAACTTCGGTGTCATCGCCTCCGACGGCACGCCGCAGCTCTGGACCGTCATCAACGATGCAAGGGGGTACTGCGTCTTGCGGGACACGTCGGCCGGACCGGACCGAACCGTGTTCGAGCCCTTCAGCGACTTCTCCTGCTACGTGACGATCACGAATGACGGGCCCGATGACCTCGAGAAGGTGTCCCAACGGGTTGACAACGGCTTCTATGCGTCGGCCCCGCAGCAGCGCATCGCGCCAGGAGCGACTGCTCAGATCTGGCTGCAAGATCTGGTGGGGATCCACGGTGCGGAAGGGGCAGCGACCTACCGCCGAGCGAGCAACGCTCAGATGATCGACTTCGTCTACGGCTGCCCGACCGGCATCTTCTCGAACTACGCAAGTGGAGGATCGTCCTACGTGTCCAGTTCGGGCAGCCCGCCCAGTGCACAAACACCCGCCGGTGCCGTCCCGTCCTTCGGCCATCCGCTGTTCGTCGACTACATCGTCTCGGAGGAGACCGACACTGCGCCCGGCGAATGGACGCCACGTAGCCTGCTTGCGCTCGCCGTCGACGCGGCCGGATTCAGGTACGACCCGCGTCAGGACATCATCTACTCGAGGATGAATCCGTTGCAACGATCCTTCGGGTACGCGTACGGATACGACGCCGCCGCCCTGGCGATGAACGCGATCATCGACTGCGAGCCGATCTTCTTCGACTACGCCGGGAAGTCCTGGATGATCGAGCTGTGGAAGGGCCAGTACGGGCTGGAGACTGGCTGCGAAATCGGCGTCTACAACCGGGCCGGCGGGTCGTCTTCGCTGTGGTACTCGGTGCTCGACGCGACCGTCGGCCAGCGTCCGAACGACCCGAATCCTGCGCACGACAGGTTCTTCGACTGCGCCAACGACAGCGAGTTGCTGCGCATGTCGTCGACCCTGTACCGCAACGGCACGAAGCTGTTCAGCCGCGGGCCAGAGCGTCACTGGTGGCTGACCGGCTTCAAGTGGGGCGTGATCTCCGAGCCCGAGGAACTCACGATGGATGTCTCGATCGAGTGCCTCGACGTGACCATGACGACGGCGTTGACGGGCGCACTGGCGACCATGGGCTACACCGGAATGCAGACCGTCGGCAACACCGTGAGCTTCGTGTTCGACACTCCCCGCACTCCGCAGCCCCGGGCAGACGTGCCCCAGATCGTGTCGGCGGTGCGCGTGGCGAACCAGCAGATCGTCGCGGCATACAACGGCCTGGGCTTGACGAACAACGACCCGAACACCGTTGGTGATCAGGCGGCAGCGACAATCGGATCGGCCTTCGCGCTCTACAGCGAACAGTTCTTCGCAAGCGTGCTCGCGAACCTGGCCAACCAGTTCGGCGTCGGCGTCGAGTCGGCGGTTCGCGCGCTGACCGAGGGCTTCGGCATGGCGCTGGACGCGGCATCGCAACTCGTCAACAACGTCGGCTACACGTTCGCCCAGTGGATCGATGGGATCGGCAGCTTCGTCGATGAGGCGCTGGACTTCTCGTGCGTCGTCGAGATCAGCAATCGGGGCGGCCCCTTCGAGCTGGTGCGCCTGGACTACGGCACGAGCTCGGGCAACTTCGCCGTTGTACCACCGGATCGGGTCCCTCCTGGCGCAGTCGGGCGTTGCTGGTTGATGGATCCGAAGCCGAGTACGCAGGGATCCGACGGTTGGGTCACCTACTCGTACGTCGACGGGGGCAGCGTCGTTCGACAGGTGACATTCACGTTCGCCGACCCAACCGGGCTGTCACAGAACAGGGTCACGGTCTCGTCTGCTGCGTTCGGCTTCTTCACCAAATCGGCGAACGTCAACAACGCATGGAGTGCCCTCAACGCGAACACGCCGTGGGGGCACCCGCTGTTCGTCTCGTTCAACTGGGGTGGCGTTCCGTCCCCTCCCGGTGCCTGATCGATCTGAGGACTGGGGTGTCGGTCACACCTGTCCGGGGGTCACGGGCCGGCCGATCATCGACGGTGCGACTGGCGTGCCGGTGCGAAGACCTTCGATCCAGCGACGGCGTTCGTCGACCTGCACGGCGGCGATCGACTTGGCCATGTCGCCGTCGCGCCGCTCGAGCGCCTCCAGCAGCATGCGCTGATGTGCGAGGGCGACGTCGCGAATCGCCGGATCGGAACTGAGCCACGCACGGCGCACGTGCTCGCCCCGCAACTGGAGGGCGCGCAGGATGGAGCTGAGCGTCTCGTTGCCGGTCGCATCACCCACCAAGCGCTGGAACCGGCGATGGAGGCGGGCGATGTCGTCGGGGTCGGTGGCTTTCTCGAGTTGATCGACCACGGCGTGCATCTTGGTCAGCTGGTCCGCGGTCACACGTTGTGCGGCGAGGGCGGCCGCGGGTGGCAGCAGCAGCCGGCGAACCTCCAGTACTTCCTCGAGACCCTGCGACTGCAATAGCTCCATCGCGAACACCATGCCCGACAACAGCTCGCTGGGCGCCAGGCTGGTCACGTACGTGCCGTCACCTCGACGGACGTCGAGCACCTGGATCTGCGACAATGCGCGCACCGCCTCGCGCAGTGACCCACGCGACACGCCCAGTCGATCGGCCAGCTCCTGCTCGGGGGGCAGCCGTTCCCCCGGGCTGAGCTCGCCCGAGCGAACCATCGCCCGAATGCTGTCGATCGCCTTCGACGTGACGCTCACTCCAAAACCTCCAATGTCTCGGCAGTCGGCGTCCCCCACCGGCAGTGTTCGGGACCGCACGATAGGCGACGTCTGCAACCCTCCCAGCGCTGGGGGCAGCGATGGAGCCAACCGGCGCAGTCGGGATGTCGCGTTGAACTCGCATTGACAGTGGGAAACGTAGGATGATTTCCGCTCCGGCACGGTGACGACAAGGAACAACGGTGACCAGCTCTCAGGATGCGATCAAACGGGTCGTCGAAGCATTCGAGCGGTCTGATTGGTCCGAGATCGACGTCCGCTCCGGCACTCTGCGAGTTCACCTCTCGACCGGCGAGCCGAGTGGAGCGACGGCCGGCGCGCCCACCGCGGCACCCGGCCCGTCGACCGGTGCAACGGTGCCCGATGGTGCAGCCGACGGTCGAGTTGCCGCGCATCCCGATGTGTCCACGATCGCGTCGGCCGACACGCCGCCGATCGGCGCCCACATCGTCGGGTCGCCTTCGCCGGGCATCTTCTGGCGATCGCCCCAGCCGGGTTCGCCACCGTTCGCCGACGTCGGCCACACCATCGACGCGTCGGCGACCGTGTGCATCATCGAGGTGATGAAGCTGATGACCCACGTGAAGGCAGGCGTCAGTGGCCAGGTCGTCGCCGTGTACGGCGAGAACGGCGTGGCGGTCCACAAGGGGCAGGTTCTGTTCGCGATTGCTCCGTCGGGGTCGCCGTCTTGACCTCGGCCACCAGAATCCGTCGGGTGCTGGTCGCCAATCGTGGCGAGATCGCAGTACGCATCGTTCGGGCCTGCCGCCAGGAGGGCATCGAAGCGATCGTTGCTGTCAGCGAGGCCGACCAAGATTCGCTTGCTGCGCGACTCGCGACCGACGTCGTCCACATCGGTCCGGCCAGTGCGGCCCACAGCTATCTTCTTGTCGAGCAGATCGTCGCAGCGGCACTGCTGACCCGCTGCGACGCCGTACATCCCGGCTACGGCTTCCTGTCGGAACGCGCCGACCTGGCCGAGGCGTGTGTCGACAACGGCTTGATCTTCGTGGGTCCGACCGCCGAAACGATCCGACGGGGTGGCGACAAGGTCGAGGCGCGCCGCGTGGCCCGTGCGGCCGGCGTGCCCACCGGCGCCGGCTCTGATGCAGTCGCCGGAGCCGACGCTGCGTTCGCCGTCGCC
>JANNFQ010000065.1:0-23625 GCA_031380045.1 Acidimicrobiaceae bacterium | reverse complement strand
GTGTCCTGCTGGAAGTCCTGATAGGTCTGCTCGACCACCAGTGTGGCGGTCTGTGTGCGTCCGGCGATGTTGCCGGCCACGATCTTCACGGCGCCGAACTCGCCCAACGAACGAGCCAGGCTGAGCACGACCCCGTACACCACTGCCCACTTGATGGATGGCAGCGTGATGCGCCAGAAGGTCTGTGACGAGCTGGCACCCAAACTGCGGGCAGCCATCTCTTGGTCGGTGCCGATCTCTTCGAGTACCGGCACGAGTTCGCGGATCATCAGCGGCATCGACACGAACACCGTGGCCATGATGATGCCGGGATTGGCGAACAGGATCTTGATGCCGTGGTCTTCCAGCGTGGTGCCGAACCAACCGTCGCGTCCGTTGTAGGTCAGCACCAGCGCCAGCCCCACCACGACCGGCGACACCGCGAGTGGCAGGTCGATCAGGGCACTGAGGGCGCGGCGTCCTGGGAAGCGACGGCGCACCAGCAGCAGCGACATGCCCACGCCGAAGACCAGATTGATCAGCACAGCAATGACCGACACGTACACGGTCAGCTTCAACGCGCTGGTGACCAGTGGATCGTCGAGCGCCTTGCGCATCGAGCTCCAGCCATCGGCAAAGGTGTTCTTGGCCACCAACGACACCGGCCACGCGACCAGCATGAACATGTAGGCGATGGCGATGGAGCGGAAGATGTATCGAGACAGACGGTTCGAGCCTCGACGGTGGCTGCGGCCGACTTTCGCAGTCGGGCCAGCCGGTGGTGCCGGAGGCGCCTCGGCGGGATCGAGCAGCGCATCAACCACGACGAGCGATCCTTCGCTGGATGATGTCGACCAACACGATGACGACCAACGCGACGAGCAGCAGCGTCGATGCGACAGCAGCGGCCGCAGCGGTGTTGCCGTTCTCGATGTAGGTCAGGATTCGAACCGAGGTCACTTCGGTGCGCATGGCCAGGTTGCCCGACAGCAGCACCAACGACCCGTACTCGCTGATCGCCCGGGCAAACGACAGCGCCGCGCCTGCACCGATGGCCGGTGCCAGGCTGGGCAGCACCACGCGGCGAAAGGTTGTGAAGCGGCTGGCGCCGAGTGACTTAGCGGCTTCCTCGACTTCGTGCTCGAGTTCCTCGAGCACTGGCTGCACGGTGCGGACGACAAACGGCACCGTCACGAACGCCAGCGCCAGGAACACGGCCTTCTCGGTGTTGGCGACGTTGATGCCGATGGGGCTGCTCGGTCCGTAGAGCGACAGCAGCACCAGTCCGGCAACGATGGTGGGCAGTGCGAACGGTACGTCGATGACGACCTCCAACGCGCGCTTGCCGAAGAAGTGATCTCGCACGAGCACCCATGCGATGAGGGTGCCCATGACGATGTTCAACAAGGTGACCATCAGCGACTGCTGGACCGTCAACTTGATTGCTGCCCATGTCTGGGCGTTGGTGATGGTGTTCCAGTAGCCGTCCCAGCCACCCGACTGCGCCTTCACCACGACGGCGCTGAGAGGAATGAGCACCAAGAGGCTGAACCAGATCATGCCGACCCCAAGCCCGACCCCGCTGCCCACCGACATCGCCCCCGGGCGGGGGGCCCGGCGCTTGCGCGCCGAGCCCCTCGAACCGGCCAGTGGCTGGGAAGCTTCGTCGATGGAAGCAACTGTCACGATGACTTCCCTGTTTCTTGCTGGATGATCGTCACGATTCCGGTCTCTTCGGCAAAGAACTTGTCGGCCGTGGCAGACCAGCCACCGAAGTTGTCAGTGATGTTCAACAAGGTGGCCGGGGTCGGGAAGGGGTCCGTCGGATCGTTGGCACCCTGGACCTCCACGCCGGTGATGCTGTTGGCCAGTGAACGGAAGCCCTTCTTGACGAACTCGGTCTGGCCTGCATCACTGATCACAAAGTCCAAGAACGCCTGAGCGCGCGGGTCCGCAGCGACGGTGACGGCTGCAGGGTTCTCGATCAGCAGCGTCTTGGCGGGCACGACGTAGTCGAGCTCGGCACCTTCCTGGCGAGCCAGGATTGCCTCGTTCTCGTACGAGATCAGCACGTCGCCGGTACCGGCCAGGAACGCCGTCGTTGCGTCACGTCCGCTGCCGGGCAGGGCCACGGTGTGGTTGAAGAACTCGGTGAGGTACGCCTTGGCGTCGTCCTCACTGCCACCGTTGGCCAGGATGTGACCGTAGGCAGCCAGGATGTTCCAGCGCGCCGAACCTGACGAACCGGGGTTCGGGGTCACGATCTCGACGTCATCTTTGATGAGGTCGTCCCAACCGGTGATGCCCTTCGGGTTGCCGGGGCGAACGGCGATGACGACCACGGAGGTGGACACGATGCCCTTGTTGGGGCCGGCGTTCCAGGTGTCGGCGACGAGGCCTTCCTTCACCAGACGGGTGACGTCACCCTCGAGCGAGAAGTGCACGTAGTCGGCTTCGAGGCCGGCCACGACTGCACGACTCTGATCGCCGGAGGCACCGTACGACTCGATCCACGTCGTGCCCTCGCCTTGCGGTGTTGCCGCAAACGCCGTCTCGATCGCCGCGTTGGCTGCCTTCGGGACCGAGAAGGCCACGAGCGACAACTCGACCGGGCCGCTGGCCGCGGTGGTCGGTGTGGTCTCGACCGACGACCCCGCGTCGACGGCGTCGGAGTTGGTGGTGACAGCATCGCGGGTGCTGTCATCGCTGCCGCAGGCACCCAGGATCAGCGAGCCTGTTACAGCAATGGCCAGCAGACCGTAGCGTCGGATTCTCATGGTGTTCTCGTTCTCTGGCCGGTGTTCACAGACCTGATCAGTGACGGCGGGGGGTGCTGTCACGGGTTGGGTATGGCTGGTATGAGCACTCCTCAGCCTCATCAAAGGTGACAAAAGAAGTATCCATAGGTCGACAACGTACAGATGCGTCATGTGTAAATCAAGTACCCATGAGTACAGTTTTCCTCAAGATGTGGATCACTCGACGAACCGACTACGCCGCTCGTGCGGTGCTGGCGCTGTGCGTTGCTGCCCCCGACGAGCTGTTGAACGTGGAAGACATCGCCCAGCGCACCGCCACCCCCATGTCGGTCACCAAGCAGATCATGAACCAGTTGCGTTCATCGGGGCTGGTGCGTTCGGAACGCGGGCCCAGCGGCGGCTACCGGTTGAACCATGCGCCAGACGAGATCACGTTGGAGCGCGTCGTGCGCGTGTTCCAGGGTCAGCTGGCGCCAATCGAGTGCGCCACGCGCCACGAGGCCGAAGAATGCCCGATGACTCCGGGCTGCTCGATGCAAGACGTGTGGAGCGAAGTTCGTGACGCCACCATTACCATTCTCGCTCGAACCACGTTCGCCGATCTGGCTGCTCGGGCCCGAGGGCCATGGGTCACCGGGGTGCCGCTGGAGATCCGGCCGGGATCAGCGTTGGGCGTTCACGCCAACGTCGATATCGCCTGATCGATCTCGACCTGCACGTAGTCGCGTTCGCACGGGCTGCCCTGCAGCACCCATGCCCGATGTGCTCCGTCGGCGCGCAGTTCGGCGATCATCGACGCTGTCGTCACCTCGATCAGCGCGCCGGCCGCGTCGCGTGCGTGCATGCACACGGACCACCCTTCGACGCCGCATGTGTCGTGCGAGCGCAGATGTCGGGCGATGGATTCCACAGTCACCGGTCGGGCATCCAGCAGGCGCTGCGATGCGTCCAACCGCGGGTCGACTCGTTCGTGCACCGGCTGCCGTGGATGCCGATGCGCCGCATCGAACGCGGCGATGGTGGTTCGGTTCGAGATCGCGCGCGCCTCTGTCACGGCCTCGACGGCGAACTCACTGCCCGATGTCTCGACGACGAATGCGTGGCTCGGGTCGGCGATCAGGAAGCTGCTCCAGTACGGCTTTGCCCCCGACGCGCCGGCCGGATCGTGCCCCGTGCCACCCTGCCCGTACCGGGCAAGTAGCGATGAGATCACATCGACGGCGGCGCTTGCAGTGTGGGCTCGTTCCAGCGCCAACCGAACCAGATCCATACCGATCAACGCCGGCACCGCCGCACGCGGATCGAGGGTGGTGTAGACGGCTTCGTTGCCGATGGCGACACCCGCCTGATTCACGCCGTGCTCAGCACCCCAGCACCACGTAGGAATCGACAGGAGACAACCGAGCGTCTGCGTTGGATGTGGGTCGATGGTGATGTGCGTGACCCGGAACGGACCGTCGTCCACCCGGGCCTGGGACCACACCAGACGTTGTGTCTCGTCGGGCGGCCGGTCGCTGTTCTTGGCGAACAACGTGGAACCGCTGTCGGTGGTGGGCCCCAACGCCACCAGACAGTCGCACATCAGCTGAACGAGGCCGGCTGATCGTCCGGCTGCAACACCCGGCCTGCACTGCTGGCGCCGGCGAGCAGCGGCGCCGGCCACAGCGTCTCGCCGGAGGATTCGTCGGTCGACCAGCCCGGCGCGATCTGCGACGAGGTCAGCGTGACTGGGGCACCGGCGCACTGCCACAGCACCGCAGGACGTTGGCCGTGCCAGCGGACGGCGAATGACACCGTCGATGCCGGGCCGGTAGGAACGTCGTGAACCTCGAAGTTGTGACCCAGCCACTCGGTGGGCATGCCTGCGGCCAGCAGATCGCCGCCCAAGGCAAGACCTCGTTCGACAGCGGCAATGAATCGAACATCGGTCTGAGTCGCGGGCTCGGGCAGCCACTTCGGTTGCTGGCTGCTGGCGGCCCGAGCAACGAGGCGAGCCCGTACCTTGTCCAGGTCTCGCACGGCTCGGTCGTCTTCGGCTCGCCGGGCAACTGCCTCGGCGGCATCAAGACCGACGTTCCACAGCTCGGTCGTCGATCGCGCCAACGCCTCGACGGCCTGAGCGACGTCGGGCATCCACGACGGCGCGGCACCCGTCATGCGCACCAACTGATCCACTGCCAACAAGAAGCCGACGGGATCGTCGCCCGGGCGAGGTGGCCCGACCAACGCGAGTTCGCATCGAGCAGACATCACTGCGTCGACCAGTGGCTGTTCGGGCAGCACCAGGCGGCTGGCTCGCTGGCACGTGGACGACCAGCCGCGCGCCACCTGCGCGGCCGTGGGGAGCGGACCCGGCAGCGTGCCGCTGTTGCCCCCGAGGTGGGCCAACCCGACCACCAGCGTTGCGTGGTGGCCGATGGGGAAGACGCTGGTGTCCGCCGGCAACTCGATGCCCCGGATGGGCACGTCGGCGGGCGCACGTACCGACATGACGGGGGCGCCGGAGAGTGCAACCGCGACGGGCAAGGGCGAGTCATTGGTGATCTCGATGACGGTGAGGCCACCGTGATCTGCAACAGCGAACACACGCGACATCACGTCGCCCTGCGGAACTCGAAGGCGCGTCTCGACCACAGGTGTGCCATCGATGCGCGACTGCCGGACCGTGGGCTCTGACGCCGGTGTGTGCCATCGGTCGTCAGCGGCGACGAACCAGTCGAGCGTGCCCAAGCCATCCCACTGCTGCACTGCGCCCCACGACGTGACCGACCCGCGCCAATCGCCGCCAAGCACGCCGATGGTGCATTCGACCGGAGCGTGCACTGTGTTGGTGGGCAATCGATGCGGCACGACTGGATCGTAGGCCCCTCTTGATGCGGTGCCTACGATGCGACCGTGGACGCCGCAGTGCTCATTCCGATCAAGGCGTTCCATCAGGCCAAGCAACGCCTGGAAGCTCGATTGAACACGCACGAACGCCAGCGGCTGGCTCGCTGGACCGCCGAGCGAGTGCTGGCGGCCGCCGGCGAGCTGCCGGCATACGTGGTCTGTGACGACGACGACGTCGCCGCGTTCGCCACGGGCCACGGTGCGACGGTGTTGTGGGAAGGGCACCAGGGCTTAAACGGAGCTGTTGCCAATGCTGTCGCCACGTTGGCGCAACGCGGCCACGAACACGTGATCGTGGTGCATGGCGACCTGCCCCGACCAACCCCGTTGGCGCCGCTGGCTCGCGCCGCCACCGTCACGCTGGTACCCGACCTGCGACTGGACGGAACGAATGTGTTGTCGTTTCCCACGCGGTCCGGGCTGACCATTGCCTATGGCGCCGGTTCGTTCCGCCGCCACCTGGTCGCTGCGGGCCAGACCGGCATTGCTGTATGGGTGGTGCACGACCGCTTTCTGGCACTCGACATCGACCACCCTGCCGACCTCGATCATCCACTGGTGAAGGACGTACTGCCCGCATGGCTGCCAACGAACCCGGTCAACCGGCCGTAGAGCTGGATCGCTCAATCGCATTCAGCCGAGACATGGCGATGCCGGCATCGGCACTGGCCATCGGCGCGCACCCCGACGACGTCGAGTTCGGAGCCGGCGGCACGCTGGCGAAGTGGGCGCAGGCGGGATGCGTTGTGCATCACTTGGTGTGCACCGACGGCTCGAAGGGCACATGGGATGTCGACGCCGACACGGTTGCCCTGATCTCGAGACGACAGGACGAGCAACGCGCGGCAGCGCGCCAACTGTCGGGCGATGGCACGGGCGAGGTTGTCTTCCTGGGTCATGTCGATGGCGAACTCGACAGCTCGCTGGATGTGCGCGGCGAAGTGGCCAGAGTCATTCGCCAACTGCGGCCTCAAGTGGTCCTGGGCCACGATCCCTGGAAGCAGTATCGATTGCATCCCGACCACCGCCACGCCGGTCTGCTGGCGTGCGAGGCGATTGTGGCGGCGCGCGACCCGCACTTCTACCCCGAGCACCACCTCCCCCACCACCGGCCCTCGGCACTGCTGCTGTGGGAGGCAGAGCGTCCCAATCACGTCGAGGACATCAGCGACACGGTCGACCGCAAGGTGGCCGCACTCGAAGCCCACGTGTCGCAGTTCGAGAGCACGATGAAGGCCACCGACGACTCACAGATGGACGCATTTCGTGACCGTGTGCGCATGCGCGCGGCCGAGCTCGGCCAGCCGCATGGCATTGCCGCAGCCGAGGTGTTCCGCGTGATCACCGATCTGTGATCTGGCAGCCGATGATCAGCTGAACTGGCCCGGTGTGCGGCCACTGCCTGGCGGACCGGCGAAGGCCTGGGCGATCGAGATCCATTCGGTCGCTGCATCGCCCGACACCTCCAGTGCGGTGTCGTCACGATGGCGTCGCTGCGTGACGACCAGGCAGAAGTCCAGCATTGGTCCGCGAACCGTGTCCGCGCTGTCGGGGGCTCCCCAGGTGACCGTGGCACCGTCGGGGGCGCTGAGCGCGACGTACACATCGGCTTCGGGTGTCGGCAGCGCATTGATTGCGTAGCTGAATGGCCTGGCGCGCACACCGATGTGGGCAACGTGACGAAGACGATCGGTGGGTACTCGCTGGACATCCAGCGCGTCGGCAACATCCTGGCCATGCGCCCACGTCTCCATCAGGCGCGCCGTGACGAACGAACGAGCGCCCATGGCCGGGCCGTACCACGGCACGCGCACCGACGGGTCCACCACACGGGCGTGCTGGATGAGGGTGGCTCGGTCGGTGCGCCACCGATCGACCATCTCGGCGCCACTGACCGCACGGCCGATGTCGATCGATGCGTCGGTACCACGGCCGGCCATCAGCGCGGCGGCATCGGCCGCAAAGGCGCTGGGGTCTGTGATCGCCATCAACGCGCGCTGGTCGAAGAACCAGATGTGGCTGACCTGGTCGCGCACGGTCCAGCCGCGGGCTGCGGTGGGCGTGTTCCACTGCTGCTCGGTCAGCACCGACACCATCTGGTCCAGCGAATTGTGCTCGTCGACCAAGTCATCACAGATCAGTTCCATCGCCGCATTCTTGCCGCGGCCAGCACGCAACCTGTCGTACAACGCGAACGAGGAGCCCTTTCGGGCTCCTCGTTGCACGCTCCGAGAGGAGCACTGATCACTTCTTCTTAGCTGCAGCCTTCTTTGCCGGAGCCTTCTTGGCAGCGGCCTTCTTGGCGGGCGCCGCCTTCTTGGCCGGAGCTGCCTTCTTGGCCGGCGCCTTGGCAGCAGCCTTCTTTGCCGGAGCCTTCTTGGCAGCGGCCTTCTTGGCGGGCGCCGCCTTCTTGGCCGGAGCAGCCTTCTTGGCCGGAGCCTTCTTCGCCGGAGCTGCCTTCTTCACAGCGGCCTTCTTGGCCGGTGCTGCCTTCTTCGCGGGAGCGGCCTTCTTGGCCGGTGCCTTCTTGGCCGGAGCCTTCTTTGCGGGTGCCATGGTGATGATTGTTCCTTTGCTTGTTCTCTGGTTACTTCTTCTTGGGGTTCAGTGCAGCCTTGAGCGTGCTGCTCGAGGTGAACTTCATCCGGGTCGAAGCAGCGATCTTCACTGCTGCGCCGGTCTGTGGGTTGCGGCCGATACGGGCCTTCGACTTCGAGGTGCTGAACGAACCGAAGCCCGGCCACGCAACCTTGTCGCCCTTCTTGGCAGCCTTGGTGACGGTGTCGAAGAATGTGCCGATGGCTCGCTCGGCATCTGCCTTCGAGACGCCGGACTCCTTCGCGACTGCGTCGATCAACTCTGCTTTGGTCATGTCAGTGATACCTCTTCGTATCGTGCTCGTGCTGAGTAACGGAGCGTTACGCACGCGTATCGAACAGGTTTCACCAACGAATAGCAAGCACCCTAGTTGTTGCAAATGCAACGAGTGACGCGCGTCTCTCAGATCTGCGCTGCGATCGCTTCGCGAAGACGGTCGGCAATCGCCTCGGCCTCGCCCTCGGCGTAGCGTTGGCGGGGCCAGAAGAAGCCGCGCAGCCCATCGCGTCGCCGGCGCGGCACCACGTGAACGTGAAGGTGGGCAACGCTTTGGCTGACGACGTTGTTGTTGGCAACGAACGTGCCGTGGGCATCCAGCCCATCGACGATGGCCGCAGCAATCCGTTGCACGCGTTCGAAGAACGGACCAAGCGCTGCGACCGGCAGGTCGGTCAACGTGACGACATGCTGACGTGGCACCACCAGCACGTGGCCGGCGAACACCGGTGAACGATCCAGGAAAGCGACTGCAACATCGTCGGCCAGCACGATCTCCGCCGGCGCATCGCCATCGACGATCGAGCAGAACAGGCACGCGCTGCGGTCGTCCACGCGACCAGTCTGGCGCGATGATCCTTCGATGCGCACGCCATCGACATCATCGGCCACATCATCGGCATTCGATCGCTTGCCGTCGCCGCCACGTGTCTCGCCGCTCACCGATCCCTCACCGGCGGTCGTCGAGCTGTACGAGAAAGGAGGGCTGCGAGCCCCCGACGGCTCGACGCTGAACATCTTCGCCACGTTGGCCCATCACCCCGCGCTGATGAAGCGATGGTTGGTCTTCGCCGCGCACGTCATGGCCAAGAACACATTGACCCCTCGCGACCGCGAACTGCTGATCCTGCGCGTGGGTGTCCGGTGCCAGGCACCGTACGAGTTCGGCCAGCACCATGTCATCGCACAACGAAGCGACATCACGGTCGATGAGATCGAACAAGTGAAAGCCGGCCCGACGCACGCCTCATGGTCGCCGTTCGACGCAGCACTGCTTCGGGCCGCCGACGAACTGCACGACCACAGCATGATCAGCGATGCAACGTGGGCAACGCTGGCGCAGCGCTACAGCACCGAGCAGATGCTGGACGTCATCTTCACCGTCGGCAACTACCACCTGGTGTCGATGGCCCTGAACAGCTGCGGCGTCGTGCTGGACGAAGGCATTCCCGACACGCTGTGACCGGCGGAGGATGAACGCAGCGTGAACCGCCCGAAAGATCCACCACGACGCCTCACGATGCGGTAAGACTCGCATCGTTGAGATCGCTGCGGATCATCTCGTTCAACCGAACGACGCACGCAACGGTTCTGCCGGGGGCGATCTTGCCTCGGGCGAGCCGATGCTCGCTGCACGCGGCCCTTCCCCACCCGACTTCATCCCGTCAGGAGAGGCGTTGACCGACGTCCGCGATTCCCGTCCTTCTCGTTCGCAGCGCTCGGATTCGTCCCAGCACCCCATCGGCCCGACAGTTCAGCGCACGCGTGTCGTGCTGGACACCTCGGTGCTCGTTGCCGATCCGGCGTGCCTTCACGGCTTTGGTGGCGTCGATGTGGTCATTCCGATCACCGTGATCGAAGAGTTGGATGGTCTGAAAGCGCGCGTCGACGACGTGGGTCGCGCAGCGCGCACTGCGCTGCGGACCATTGAAGAGCTGCGGGTGCGCGCAGGCGGTTCGTTGGCAACTGCGGTGCCGATCACTGACGAAGCAGGTGCAGGCACACTGCAGATCGAGATCAACGGCATCCAGCGGCACTTGCTCATCGAACACGGCCTGGATCCCTCGCTGCCCGACAACCGCATCATCGGTGCGGCGTTGGGCCAGGCCATGCATGCGCCCACCACGATGGTGTCGAACGATGCCGCACTGCGAATCAAGGCGGCACACTTGGGCGTCGATGCCGCCGAACATCAGCCGGTCGGTCGCTCGGCAGACACGCGCGACCCGGGTTGGGCAACCTTCGAGACCACGCACGAGACGATCGACACGTTGTTCGCTGCCGGCGGCTTGGCGGTCGATGCCATCGACCACGCCGGATGGACGAAAGAGAACTCGTTCGCCATCCTGCGATCGGGCTCGCAGTCGGCGCTGGTGCGTCGGGTCGATGACGAGTTCGTGGTGCTCGGCCACTCGGCCCCCGAGGCATGGGGGCTGCGCGCTCGATCGAAAGAGCAGCGATTTGCACTCGAGTTGCTGATGGATCCTGATGTCAGCGTGGTCGCCCTCGACGGACGCGCCGGCACCGGCAAGACGGTCATGGCAATCGCCGCCGGATTGGAACAAGTGGTCGAGGCACGCGCGTACGAACGGTTGGCCATCTACCGACCGCTGGTGCCCGTCGGGCGCGCCGATGTCGGCTTCTTACCCGGTGGCCTGGACGAGAAGCTCGACCCATGGATGTCGGCCATCCACGACGCCATCGTCGCCCTGACAGATCAACACAACAGTCATGATGCGCGCTCGTTGATCGAGGAGTTGACCACGCGCAACAAGCTGTCGCTCGAGAGCGTCACGTTCCTGCGTGGTCGTTCGCTGCACCGTCAACTTGTGATCGTCGATGAAGCTCAGAACCTGGAACCGACCACGTTGAAGACCATCCTGACCCGCATCGGCGAGGGCACGAAGGTGGTCTTCACCGGCGACACCAGCCAGATCGACGCCCCCTACCTGGGCGAGTCGAACAATGCGCTGGCCGTGCTGATCCACGCGTTCGGTGGGCAGCGCTGCTTCGGCCACGTGACGCTGACCTCGTGCGAGCGCAGCGCCGTTGCCAGCCTGGCCGCCGAGCTGCTGTAGGCCGCAGTCGGATTCATCAGTCGGTGTGGCGCGACGTGATTCGGTTGGTGACCGAATGAACGCCGCAGATTGCGGCGCTGCGCAGTTGACACCACGATCATGTCTCAATTGCCTGATTTTGCGCGAACACAGTGAATTAGTCCTAAATTGACAGCAAGCGGAAAACGAAGTGGAGGCACGCACGGCGATGGCAACACTCGAGATCACGATCGGCGTCGGGTTCGACGGCTTGGGCATGCCCGACGACGACCGGTGGCCAGGGGGTGACAGGTGGAAGGAGCAGGCGGTGTGCAAAGGGCGAACCCCACTGTTCTTCCCACCTCGCGCCGAACGGCCTCAGGCTCGAGCGCGTCGAGAGCGACACGCGCTTCGGCTGTGCACAGCGTGCCCGGTGCGTGCTGCCTGCCAGCAATCCGCACGAGCGAACCACGAGTACGGATTCTGGGGAGGAGAGAGCGAAGAGGATCGCCACTTGGCGGGGTACACGGTCTCGGCGCCCATCGGTATCCGCGCCCGCTTCGCTGACGCCTGACGGCCCACATCGTCACGGCTCACCAGCCACGTCAGACCCCCGGCGTACAGTGGGTCTTGTGGAGACGTTCGCCGACGATGCCGTGCGCTTTGCGGTCGTCGATGTCGAAACGTCGGGCCTGTCAATCCGCCGCCACCGAGTGCTGCAGGTCGGCGTGGTGCTGGTCGATCGGCATGGCGCAGTCCTCGATCGCTGGCAAAGCCTGGTGCGCCCACCACGTCGCGTGTTCTACCGAGTGGGCCCAACTCGTCTGCACGGCATCCGCAGGCGCTCAGTACGACAGGCTCCGCTGTTGACCAATGTCATGCAGCAACTGTCGAACCGACTGGAAGGAGCGGTCTTCGTCGCTCACAACGCCCAGTTCGACCTCGCGTTCCTGCACAAGGCAGCGGGCCAGGCGCAGGTGACGCTGCCCATCGCCTCCACGCTGTGCACCCTGCAGCTGTCGCGCCAACTCGATCCGCAGCGACAACAGTCGCACCGCCTGTCGGCGCTGTGCGACCGCTACCACGTGGTGTTGGTTCGCCCCCACGACGCGTTGGCCGACGCCGATGCCACCGCCGCGGTGCTGCCGCATCTGCTCGTCGCCCATGGCATCGGTTCAACGGTGCAGGTGGGCGCGCTCATCCAGACACAACAGTTGCCGTCCGCCGGCCGCTGAACCCCTGCCGTCACTCTGGCGAATACCGTTCGGCCAACAATTCTCGTGCACTGCGCGCGGCCAGATCTCTCCATGCGGGCGGCTCGACCACTTGGGCATCGGGACCCAACTGCAGCAGCAGATCGCGCAGCCACGTCTCGCTGGCGATGGCCAGATGCGCGATTGTGTCGTTCGCATTAGTCGTCACCGACCGCACCGGATACCGTTCCACCACCCATCGTCCGGCTGGTCGCAAGAGCAGGGTGACCACCGGCAGATCGTCCAGTTCGTCGAACCAGGCGTCGCCTGTGGGTGCAAGCATCTGATCATCTCGTTGCTGGGCCAGATCACCCGTGGGCTTCCAGTCGGTCACCCGGTCGATGCGAAACGTCCGCTCCTGATCAGTGCGACTGTCGTGGGCCACCACGTACCAGCGACCGCGATCTGCGAACACGGCGCGAGGTGCAATGATCCGTTCTGACGCATCGCCACTGGAGGCCGACCAGTAGGTGATCGCCATGGTGGTGTGTTGTTGCACAGCTATTGCCAGGTCTGCCGTGGCGGGTGGCTGAGCGAGGTCGAGCACCATCGCGTCGTCGCCCAGCACGGCCTCGAGCTTGTCCAGGGCCCGCGCCAACGGTCCGCCGGTATCGGCACCCGGTAGAGCCAGCGCAGCACGCCCCGCCATCAGCAGTGCAAAACCCTCGGGCGCGGTCAAGCGCAGCGGGCGGGTGAAGAATCTGGGCACACCCACCGTGACGACACCGTCGTCGATGTACAGGTCGATGAACTCATCGACGAAGGGCGGCAGACCGCACATGGCTGCCTGCTCCAGATCGGTGATCAGGTCCTTCTGACTGATCTGGAATCGCTCGGCCATCTCGGCCAGCGTGGCCCCGCCGCGCTCCATCAGCCACGGCAACATCACCAACAGACGCCGCAGCCGAACGTTCAGCGGGCGGGGCCCGCGGCGCACGTTCACGGCTTCGCCGCGGTCGGGCCGGCGGCCACTCCCTGCAGCCACCGGACGATCGACGCGCGCAGGTCGGGCGGCCCGATGACCTCGGCGTGCGTTCCCAGGCCAAGGAGCCACGAACGGAACGCGTTCACGTTGGTGAAGGGCACCGCGAACACCGTGCGGTCGGCGGAGGCGGGCACAGATGTGTCGACGGCACCGGGACCCAGCTCTCGCCGTACGAGCGCAGCCAGATCGCCGTACACCGCCACCTGCGCAAGGCGGCCGTCGTCGTCGCCCAACAGCTTGGGATCGGCCGGAAAGGCGTCGGCGAGCGAGAAGCCGGAAGGCGGTAGGAACGTGGCTGCCGTATCGATCTGCACCTCGTCGTCGATGCGATCGACTCGATACGTACGGCGCTGGTCGTGGCCATGATCGTGGCCGATGACGTACCAGAAACCGCGGCGCAGCAAAAGACCGTAGGGATCGAGGCGACGTGCCGCGTCGTGGTACATGAAGGTAACCGTCTGGTGGGCCCCGATGGCCTGACGCAGCGTCGGCAGCGCCGGCAGTTGCGGCACGTTGGCCATGACCGACGATGCCTGCACCACCGAGCCGCCGAGCTTCCAGACACCCTCTTGGCCGGCGTCGGAACGAGTGGCCGCGACAGCCACCTGTAGCGCCCGGCGCTCGTCGTCGTCCAGCTGCAGCCCGGACAGCTCGTAGCGGGCCCGGTCGATGCGATATGCCGTCTCGCCCGCCTGGTCGCCGCCCAACACCTCGGTTTCGATGGGCACACCCACGTCGCGCAGCAACGCCTTGTCGCGTTCGAAGGCACCACGCAGTGCAACTGCACCAGTGGGATACATGTCGCGCAACTCGTGGCTGATCTGGCGCAACGTCAGCGCAGTACGCCGCTCTAACAGCAGGGCAAGCAGGCTGGTGATGCGCTCGATCGGCGAAGCCACCGACGCTGTACCCGCAGCGTCACGAGAGTCGGTCGGTGGCGCCATGTGTGCGAGCGTACCGATGCGTCAGACTGTCGCCATGGAACCCATCTCGCGTCGGCTGTTCCTGGCGGGGTCGGCCGCAGTGGTGGTGGTGGCCGGGTGCAGCGACGACGACGACAACGAACCGTCGGGTTCATCCCCGACCGCGGCCGCGTCAGACCCGACGGCGCGCGCCATCGACACCGCAGACGTGCCAGACACCACCGAGGGCAGCACACCACCGGCCCCCACGGCGCCACCGGTCACCGACGCACCATTGCCCACCCAGCCCGCCATCGTGCTGGAAAGCGACCCGTTCACGCTGGGGGTCGCCAGCGGTGATCCGGGCGTGGGGTCGGTGGTGCTGTGGACCCGTCTGGCACCCGAGCCGTTGGCGACTGGCGGCGGCATGCCCGGCGACGACATCCAGGTCGATTGGGAGGTGGCCCTCGACCCCGACTTCGCCGAGGTTCGATTCACCGGCTCGACGACCGCAACGGCTGAACACGCGCACAGCGTGCATGTGCACGCCCAGATCGACACCGGCAACGCCTATCACTACCGCTTCCACACCGGCGGCCACACCAGCCCCGTCGGTCGGACGCGAACGGCACCGTCGATGTCCGGTGAACCCGAGTCGGTTCGATTCGCCAGCGCCAGCTGTCAGCACTACGAGAGCGGCTACTACGTCGCCCACCGAGACATCGCTTCGCAACAACCCGACTTCGTCGTCTGGTTGGGCGACTACATCTACGAGGGCGGCGCCGGCGTTGTCGGGCAGAACAACAACGTCCGCACGCACGGGGCCCCCGAGGTCACCTCGCTGGACGAGTACCGCGGCCGCTACGCGCTGTACAAGAGCGACGCCCATCTGCAGGCGGCGCATGCGGCGTGCCCGTGGCTGGTCACGTGGGACGACCACGAGGTCGAGAACAACTACGCCGGCGGCGTGCCGCAGGACGATGCCGACCAGCCGGCGTTCGCCCAACGTCGGCACGACGCCTATCAAGCATGGTGGGAGCACCAGCCGGTCGATCTGCCGCCTCCTGTGCTGGGCGAGGACTTCCCGATCTACCGCTCGCTGCGTTGGGGTGCGCTGATGACGGTCGCAGTGCTGGACGGCCGGCAGTACCGCAGCGACCAAGCATGCGGCGGAGCGACACTCGACCTCGATCCGCCGTGTGCGCAGACGTTCGACGAGTCGCGCACGATGATCGGAGAAGCCCAAGAGCGGTGGCTGTTCGACGAGCTGAACGCCAGCCCCGCCACATGGAACGTCATCGCCCAACAGACCCTGTTCGGCGACGTCACCCTGGGCGGGGCAGTGTTGAACTACGACCAGTGGGACGGCTACCCCGTGCAACGCAACCGCATCGTCGACCGGCTGGCCAGCGACTCGATTCAGGATGTCGTCGTGCTGACGGGCGACATCCACTTCGCAGGAACCGGCATCATCCGGTCGGGCGGGCGAGGCACCGGAACGCCCGTGGCGGTCGAGTTCGTCGCTACGTCGATCTCGTCAGGCGGTCGCATCGACCCTGGGGTCACCGCTGTGGTGCAGGCGATCCCCGACATCGTCGATGCCGAACTGGAACATCGCGGCTACATCCTGCACACCGTCACGCCGACCCAATGGCAGGCGCAGTACCGCATGGCCGAGACCGTGAAGCAACCCGACGCGACGATGTTCCAACACGCGATCTACAACATCGACGTGGGCACCAACGTGGTCACCATCGCCGAAGGCATCGTGCGCGGCTGACAGTTCGCGAACCTCAGGCTCGGTTGGTGCGGTACCACTGGATCAGTGCCGACGTGGACGAGTCGTGCGCAGGCTGGTCGGTGGAAGTGAGCTCCGGCGTGATCCGATTCGCCAACGCCTTGCCCAACTCGACGCCCCATTGATCGAAGCTGTTCACGTCCCAGACGCAACCCTGAACGAAAACGACGTGTTCGTACAACGCGATCAGTTGGCCCAGCACCGACGGCGTCAGGCGGGGCGCGACGATGGTGGTGCTGGGGCGATTGCCGGGGAACACACGGTGCGCCTGCTGATGCGGAGCGATGCCCTCCGCCTGCACCTCGGCCAGCGTCTTGCCGAACGCCAGCGCTTCGCCCTGCGCGAACAGGTTGGCCATCAGCAGATCGTGCTGCAGCAACCGATCGTGGTTCGGAACTGCGAAGCCGATGAAGTCGATCGGCACCAGGCGCGTGCCCTGATGCAGCAGTTGATAGAAGGCGTGCTGGCCATTTGTGCCTGGCTCGCCCCACACGACCGGGCCGGTGGTGGTGGTGACTGCCGATCCGTCCAGGCGCACGCTCTTCCCGTTCGACTCCATGTCGAGTTGCTGCAGGTACGCCGCGAACCGGCGCAGCTCGTGCGCGTAGGGCAGCACGGCCTTGCTCTGCGCACCCAGCAGGTTGGAGTACCAGATGCCCAACATTGCCATGATGACCGGGGCGTTCTGTGCGAGTGGGGCTTCGCACAGATGACGGTCGATGGTGTGAAAGCCGTCCAGGAACTGCTGGAAGCTGTCCGGCCCGATGGCGATCATGAGCGTCAGCCCAATGGCCGAGTCGACCGAGTACCGACCGCCCACCCAGTCCCAGAAGCCGAACATGTTGCCGGTGTCGATGCCGAACTTCTGCACCTCGGCGGCATTCGTGCTGACCGCAACGAAGTGCTGCGGCACTGCCGCCTCGCCCAGTTGCTGCACCAGCCACTGCCGCGCAGCGTGGCCGTTGGTCAGCGTCTCGATGGTCGTGAACGTCTTGGAGCTGATGACGAACAGCGTCGTTTCGGGATCGAGATCGGCCAGATTGTCGGTGATGTCGGCACCATCGACGTTGCTGACGAATCGGCATTGCAGATCGGGTCGACCGAACGCTCGCGTTGCCAGGTATGCCATGGCCGGGCCCAGGTCGCTGCCACCGATGCCGATGTTGACCACCGTCTGCATGGCCCGGCCAGTGGCCCCGGTCCAATTGCCGTCACGAACTCGATCGGCGAAGTCGCCCATGCGCTGCAGCACTTGATGCACGTCGGGCACCACATCGTGACCATCGACCTCGATGACGGTGCCTGCAGGTGTGCGTAGCGCTGTGTGCAGCACCGCGCGTTGTTCCGTGGTGTTGATCGCGTCGCCACGGAACATTGCATCGCGACGAGCGGTGAACGAGCTGGCCGCCACTACCGCCAGCAACGCGTCGACGACCGAATCATCGACGAGGTTCTTCGACCAATCGATGCGCAGATCCCCGACCTGCGTGGTGTACCGCGTTGCTCGATCTGGATCGGCAGCGAAGAGCTGACGAAGATGTGCAGGCGCTGTGGTGTCGACGAGCGCAGCCCACTCTGGCGTGGTGGTGATGTCCATCGAGGCCGACCCTATCCGCCCAGATCGATCACAGATCCGAGCCGTCGGGCATGCGCTCCGACGGCGCTGCGTCGAGGTCGGCGACCAACAGAGTCGCCGTTCGACGGACATGGGAAATCGGCAGGTCACGATCGCCTGCCCACCACTGGGCCACCGGCCGCGCTTTGCCCGCACCCGTGGCCAGAACCAGCCGAAACCGGGCTGCGTTGACTGCCAGCGGGGTCAGCGTCATTCGTACCCGACCCCGGTACTCGCCGCTGATCGCGACCGTCGACGTCGAGTCAACGACGCGGTCGCCGGGCGGCCACGATGCAGTGTGCCCGTCGTCGCCCAGGCCCAGGTGAACGACGTCCAGTGATGGCGGCAACTGCCGGCAGTACTGCTGTGCCGCGGCTGGCAGATCGGCGGCCGTCACAGGCATCGGCACGATCCGCGCGCCCGTGGGTGCCAGTGCGTCGAGCAATGCGAGGTTGCGATCGGGATGACCGTCTGGAGCGACTCGTTCATCCACCTGGAACACGGTCACGTCGTGCCACGACACCCGCAGGGTGACCAGGTCGGCCAGCATCATCGCCGGCGTCGTGCCACCGCTGAAGGCAACCGTGGCGTGGCCCCGGCGACGAACGGCAGACATGAGGCGCCGGGCGATGACCTCGGCCGCCAGCGACGCTGCCGCCGTCGGATCGAGCATCACCCGAAGGTCCATCGGCGCCACCGTACTTCCCGAGGTGACCGTTCGATCCCGCAGGTCGGGCATGTTCGGTCACGCCTCCCCGATCGGCTCGTCTGGTCGGCGACACAGCGGTACCCGTACTGTGACGCCATGGCGACAACGTTCGATCTCGACCAAACCGATCACCTGCTGACCACCACGCGAGCGGTTCGCAAGCGGCTGGACCTGGACCGACCCGTGTCTCGCGACGTGATCGTCGATTGCATCCGCATCGCCACCCAAGCCCCTGCGGGCGGCAACGTGCAGATGTGGCGTTGGCTGGTGGTGGACGATCCGAAGCTGAAGCTGGGCTTGGCCGAACTGTACCGGCGCGCATATGCGCCGTACATCGCCTCGCAACGTGAAGCGGTCGTGCAGACCGGTAGGTCGGACGTCGCCGCGATCATGGCATCGAGTGATCATCTGGCCGAAGTGCTGCAGGACGTACCGGCCTTGGTCATCGCATGCCAGATCGGCCGAGCCGACGCGTCGATGTCCCAGGGCGTGGTGGCCGGCATGTACGGCAGCATCCTGCCGGCGGTGTGGAGCTTCATGTTGGCTGCCCGCAGCCGCGGGTTGGGCACAGCCTGGACCACTCTGCACCTGGCTTACGAACTGGAGGCGGCCGAACTGCTGGGCATACCCGCGAACGTCAGCCAGGTGGCGCTGACGCCGGTGGCCTACTACACGGGCGACGACTTTCGCCCCGCGTCGCGCCTGCCGGCCGAGAAGGTCACGTACTTCAACGGGTGGAAGCAGCAGGGTTGACGTACGTCGGTGGACGACGATTCCGAGCTCCGTAGCGGCGTCATCACAGGCATCCTGGCCTACGTGGTGTGGGGTCTGCTGACCCTGTACTGGAAGCTGCTCAACGGGTTCAAGGCCTTCGAGTTGGTGGGCTGGCGCGTGATGAGCGCCGCAGTGATCATGTCCGTCACACTGACGGCGACGCGACGTTGGTCGCACCTTCGCGTGGTGCTGACCGACCGGAAGTTGCTGGCCCGAGTTGCCATGGCAGCCGTGCTGCTGACCGGTAACTGGTGCACCTATGTATGGGCCGTCGTGCACGGCAACGTCATCGAGACCGCGCTGGGTTACTTCTTGGCGCCACTCGGCACCATGGCTGTTGGCGTGATCGCTTTCGGAGAACGCGTCGACCGAGCCCAACGCATCGCGATCGGATTCGCATTGGTGGCCGTGGTCGTCCTGGTGGTCTCGTACGGCGAGGTGCCGTCGATCGCATTGATCCTGGCGACCACCTGGAGTGCATATGGCGGGCTGAAGAAACGGGTGCCACTGACCCCGATCGAGAGCATGTCGGCCGAGACGTTCGTGGTACTGGTGCCGGCCATCGTCACGGCCCTCGTGCTGGCCGGCAGGGCCGGCAGCATCCCCACCACGGCGACCACCGGCGAGCTGATCCTGGTGGTGCTGACGGGCGTCGCGACCGTCGTGCCGTTGATGCTGTTCGCATGGGCTGCGCACAGGGTTCCGTTGACGCTTCTGGGGCCGATGCAGTACCTCATCCCAACGATCAACTTCTTGCTCGGCTGGCTGGTGTACCACGAAGATCTGCCCATGTCGCGTCTGGCTGGCTTCGCTCTGGTCTGGATCGGGCTGATCGTCATGACCGTCGATACCGTGCAGCGCCGGGCGCGCCACGGACGGTCGCCCGAGCCCGTCGCGGTCGTCTGATACGTTCGCCCGACCAAGGAAGGCACCACATGAGGAAGCTGCTGATCGTCCTGGCTCTCACGGCCGGACTCGTGGCGTGCGGCGGCGTCGACCGCACCGGCACCCGCGACAACATCGTCGACAGCTACGGCAGCCAGGGATACACGCTCAGCCCCGATTGCGTCGATGACGTGCTCGACGAGTACAGCGACGACGAGTTGAAGGCGATCGACGAAGCGTTCAACAGCCAAGAGTCCACCGCCCAAAGCATCGCGATCCAGCAGAAGCTGGACGGCTGCATCTCGACATCCGGTTGAGCCGATGCGCTGGATCGTCCACGGCGAGCGGATCATCTACGACAGCCCGTGGGTGCAGCTGGCGCTGACCGACATCGAGATTCCTGGCGGCAAACGATTCGACCATCACGTGATCCGCATGCCGGCGCACGCCTCGGGCACGGTGATCCACGATCCGACGCGGGGTGTCCTGCTGCTGTGGCGGCATCGGTTCACCACCGACACGTGGGGGTGGGAGGTGCCAGCCGGACGAATCGATGCCGGCGAGACCGCCGAGCACGCCGCCCAACGCGAAGCGTTCGAGGAAACCGGGTGGCAACCCGGACCGATCCGTCCGCTGACCACCTATTACCCGCACAACGGCAGCAGCGACGCGACCTTCCACCTGTTCGTTGCCGACGGCGCGCACCACGTCGGCGACCCCAGCGACCCCAGCGAGAGCGAGCGCATCGAGTGGCTGACCGTCGACCGGCTCAGGGTCGAGATCGCCGACGGCAGGGTGACCGACGGGCTGTCGCTGACGGCACTGCTGTGGTGGCTGACCTTCGACGCCGGTGAAGATGACGTGTTCACCACGGCTGCCGATGACCCGTCGTGATGAGGTCCGGTGGACTTCGTGCGGCGCGGCGCGTCAGCGCATCAACGTGCCCGCCATGAAGCGCTTCAGTGCTTCCACCGCGCCGGCATGGCGTACGGGGTCACCGGTCTGGTAGCTGAAGTGGGTCAGGCCACCGACCACGGCGTTCAACAGATCTTCCAGGGCCTTCGGCGAGACGTCGTCGGCCAGTTCGCCGCGCGCCGAGGCGTCAGCTGCCAGACGCCGGACGAATCCGGTGTTCACCGATCGCCGCGCGATCGCGAGCTGTCGGATCTCGGGGTGGCGTTGCGCCTCGATGCCGACACCGACCACGAACCCGCCGATCGACGGGTCTTCCTGGTTCAACGACACAGCGCGGTCCAGCACGGCACTGAACCGGGCGATCAGCGTTTGATGACATGCCGCAGCCTTCTCGAACTCGCCGAACACCACGGCCTGCACCTGCTCGTACACCGCCAAGAACAGGTGGGCCTTCGAGGGGTAGTAGTGATAGATGGCCCCGGGTGTGATGCCGGCCGCACTGGCGATCTGGCGGTTGGTGGTGGCGTCGTACCCATGGCGAGCGAACGCGACACGCGCCACCTGCAGCAGTCGCTCCTGCGTTTCGGCCGACACGACGTCCTTCGGCCGTCCCAGCCGGCGAGCTGTCGGTGTCTCGACTGCCGCAGCGTCTGCCGTCTCGCTCATCTGTCGTCGGCCGGGCCGCCGTGGTCGGGAACATCAGTGCCGCCGGATGGGGCAGTCTCGCGATAGTCGCCGAACTGCTGGTCGCGTGCCGACAGCGCAGTGGTCACGCCCTGGGCGAACTGCGCGAAGTATTCGCGAGAGCTGCGCTGATGGAACCCGAGGGCGTTGATGTCGGCTGTGGCGCGCATGCCGTCGCGCATGCCCATCGCCTCCATGGCTCGGTGCACGACTCGCTTGTTCAGCGCCTGCAGATCTGGTTCCACCTTGGCGACACGCTGCGCGACGCACAGCACCTGTTCGTCCAGCTCGGCGGTGGGGAAGGCTCGGTTCGCGAACCCGGCAGTGACGGCCTCGTCGCCGCTGATGGAATCGCCGGTCAGCATCGCTTCCATCGCGCGCCGCATGCCGGTCAGCCACACGTGCCAAGCCATGTCGGGCGGGCTCATCGACCGAACGGGTGGATACCCGATCTGGGCGTCGTGGGCGACGTAGACCAAGTCGCACGCGGCAGCGAGCTCGGTTCCACCGGCCAGGCAGTACCCATGCACCTGGGCGATCACCGGCGTGGCCATGTCCATAATCTCGAACCAGCCCTGCAGCACGTGTCGTGCCCATGCCCCGTCGGCTCGCGAGATGGCCCACGGCGGGGATTCGGTTCTGTCCTGCGCCAGGTCGTAGCCCGCCGAGAAGCACGTGCCCGCGCCGCGAATGATCACCACCCGGATCGCCACATCGCCGTCGGCCGAGCGCAGTGCGTCGAACAGTTCGCCACGCAATCCGTGCGACAGTGCGTTGCGTTTGGTCGGCCGGTTCAGCGTCAGCCGGCGGACGGACGGCGCGGGATCGTCGATCAGCACCAACGGCTCGCTCACTCGGTCTCCCCTGTCTCGAGTCCAGAACGCCACCGCCCGGTGGGCCCTCGGCACCTGCGGTGCGCTCGGAAACTAACCCGACGATCAGCGCCTGGACGTACCGTGGCTCGATCAGCCCTCGAAGTCGGTGATCAGCGCACCGACGTCGGCAAAGGTGGCGGTCTGGGCGTCGTACTGCAGCACCTGCAGCGACTGTGCCAGGAACGGGTCGACCTCGCCATCAGATCGGTCGACCACGCCCTTCCTGGCCAACGACGGGCTGAACTGCAGGTCTCGTGCGGCATTCATGATCGACGCTCGCGTCAGACCCTCGGGCGAGGCGGCCGCCTGGTTCAAGATCGCCACGGTCACCTCGCCGGTGGTCCAACCGTCGGCCGCAGTCGCGACCATGTCGGCCTGGCCGATGCCGGTCATGAAGTCGATGTACTGCTGCACCACGGGGGTCGATCGGACATCGGGGTTGTCGATGTCGACCAGGTTGCCACCGGTGTACAACCCGTCGGCACCCGGCCCGGCCGCGGCCAGGATCAAGCTGTCTGCACACGAGTTGCTGATGAAGACGGTCGGCCGCCAGTTCGGGTTCTGAGCCTGTGCAGCGGCCAACTCGAAGAAGAACGAGATGCAGCCGGCGCCAAGCGGTGCCGCCATGATCGCATCGGGGGCGGCGGCGGCCAGGTTGATCATCTGCAGCCCTGGCGGGTTCGAGTCGCCGGGGTCGATGGTCTGCTCGGCGATGATGTCCAGCCCGTAGCCGCTGGCGACCTGAGCAAATCCGCACGCGTACGCCAGGCCGAAGTCGTTGTTCACGTAGAACAATCCAACGGTGGCGCCGTCGGGGAACAGCCTGCCCAACTGCGCCGCATACACCTGCGACTCGACCGTGTAGGGAACCAGCAATCCGGCGGTCCACGGATAGTCGTCGACCTCTCCCCACTCGGGCGAGCCCGACAAGGCGTTCAGCTGCGGGATGCACGCGTCGTTCAACATGTCGCGT
>JANNFQ010000047.1:0-3827 GCA_031380045.1 Acidimicrobiaceae bacterium | reverse complement strand
GAGCCCGTCATCCGGCGCATCACCGTGCGGTTGATCGACTCGTGGATCGATCGCGGTTCCATCGAGTTCGTGCGCGACTTCGGTGTGCCGTTGCCCGTCGAGGTCATCGCCCACGCACTGAACGTTCCTGATGATCGCCTGACCGACTTCAAGCGTTGGTCCGACGATTCGATCGCCGGCATCGGCACCACGTTGTCGATCGAGGGACGGGTGCAGGCCGAGCGCGGCGTCAACGAGTTCCAGCACTACTTCGCCGAACAGCTGGACCGTCGACGCACCGAGCCGCAGGACGATCTGCTGACCAAACTGCTGAATGCGCGAGTCACCCACGACGACCCCGAGGTGACCGACAAGCGGCCACTGGACATGCCCGAGATGCTCAGCATCGTGCAGCAGCTGTTGGTCGCCGGCAACGAGACCACCACCAAGATGCTGACCGAGATGATGCGGCTGCTGGCCGAACACCCCGACCAGTGGCAGCGCGTTCGTGACGATCCCAGCCGCATCGACGGCGTGGTCGAAGAGACACTGCGCCTGTCCACCCCGACGCAGGGCATGTGGCGAATCGTCACTCGTGACACGCAATTGGGTGGGGTTGCGCTGACCGCCGGATCACGCATCGTCATCGTGTTCTCGGCCGCCAACCGAGACACGGCGCTGTTCGATCATCCCGACGAGTTCGATCCCGATCGCGACAACCTGCGGCTCAGTCTGGCGTTCGGGAAGGGCATCCACTTCTGTCTGGGCGCAAACCTGTCGCGACTGGAAGGTCAGGTGGCGCTGCAAGAGCTGAGCAAGCGGATCGAATCGTTCACGTTGCCCGCCTCGAACGAGTTCAACTACTTCCCCAGCTTCATGTTGCGAGGGCTGACATCGCTGGACATCGATTTCGTCGCCGCGCACCAAAGTGCCGCTCCAGCCGCAGCTCGGCCATGAGAGCCCGACGCGCTGATGAGGGTACAGATGAGTGACCTCAAGAAAGGTGGCCCGATGACGGGAATGGTCGCGGTCGTGACCGGGGCAAGCCGTGGCATCGGGCGAGGTACGGCCATTGCCCTCGGCGAGCAGGGTGCAACGGTCTACATCACCGGTCGCACCACGGGTGACGGCGAGCTGACCATCGATACGACGGCGAAGTTGGTCGACCAGGCCGGGGGCCAGGGCATCGCGGTACGCGTCGACCACGGTGACGATGCACAGATCGCAGCGCTGTTCGCACAGGTCACCGAACAGTCGGGGCGCCTGCTCCTGCTGGTGAACAACGTCTACAAGATCCCCGATCCGCCTGCGTGGGGCGGTGGCTTCTGGGATCACCCCATCTCGATCTGGGACGACCAGGTCGGAATCGGCTTGCGAGCGCACTACGTGGCGTCGTGGTACGCCGCTCCGCTGCTGTTTGCCGCCGGGCCCGGTGCCGCGATCATCAACGTCTCGTCACCGGGCGGGCAGAGCTATCACTTCAGCTCGTCGTACGGTGCCGGCAAGGCGGGTCTGGATCGGCTCAGCGCCGACATGGCGGCAGAGCTGCGGCCGAAGGGCGTCGCCTGCTGCGCGGTGTACCCCGGCAGTGTTGCCACTGAATTCATCCAGGAATGGTCAGCCGCTCGCGGCACCGACACCAGCCAGGCGCAGACCACGCTTGGCGTCGGCCGCACCATCGTGGCGATTGCCCAATCGCCTGACCTGATGGAACGTTCGGGCACCATCCAATGGATCGAGGACGCCGCAGCCGAACTGGATGTGGTCGACGAGTTCGGTCGCCGTCCGCAGCCGTACGCGAAGCGGATCCACTGACGTCGCATCGGGTGATCGTGGGTCACACGTTGCGGCGGTAGCGACCCCCCACGTCGAACAGCGTGTCGGTGATCTCACCCAGCGAGCAGCTGCGGACGACGTCGACCAGAACGTCGAACACGTTGTCGCCGGCGAGCGCGGCGGCGCGCAGCCGCTCCAGCGCCAGTGGTCGTTCGTCGGCGTGGCGCGCCTGGAAGTCGTGCAGGCGGTTGATCTGATCGTGCTTCTCGGCGTCGTCCGAGCGAGCGAGTTCGATGGTGGGTGTCACCTCGGCAGCATTCGGGTCCAGGAACGTGTTGACGCCGATGATCGGCAGGGTGCCATCGTGCTTGCGGTGCTCGTACAGCATCGACTCGTCCTGAATACGGCCTCGCTGGTATCCCGTCTCCATGGCGCCCAGCACCCCGCCGCGCTCGCTGATGCGGTCCAGTTCGGCCAGCACCGCAGCTTCGACCATGTCGGTCAGCTCCTCGACGATGAAGCTGCCCTGCAATGGGTTCTCGTTCATCGTCAGCCCCCACTCGCGATTGATGACCAACTGGATGGCCAGGGCGCGACGCACCGATTCGCCCGTCGGCGTGGTGACCGCCTCGTCGTAGGCGTTGGTGTGCAGGCTGTTGGCGTTGTCGTAGATGGCGCACAGCGCCTGCAGGGTGGTGCGGATGTCGTTGAACGCCATCTCCTGGGCGTGCAGCGATCGACCGCTGGTCTGTACGTGGTACTTCAGCTTCTGGCTGCGCTCGCTGGCCCCGTACTTGTCGCGCATGGCGACGGCCCAGATGCGGCGGGCCACGCGACCCAGCACCGTGTACTCGGGGTCCATGCCGTTCGAGAAGAAGAAGCTGAGGTTGGGGGCGAAGTCGTCGACGTTCATGCCGCGTGCCAGATAGGCCTCGACGTAGGTGAAGCCGTTCGACAGCGTGAAGGCCAACTGCGAGATGGGGTTCGCGCCGGCTTCGGCAATGTGATAGCCGCTGATGGACACCGAGTAGAAGTTGCGCACGTCGTGCTGCACGAACCATTCGGCGATGTCGGCCATGACACCCAGCGAGAACTCAGTCGAGAAGATGCAGGTGTTCTGTCCCTGATCTTCCTTCAAGATGTCGGCCTGCACCGTGCCGCGCACGGTGCGCAGTGTGCGCTCGCGTATCTCGACCACTTCGTCGTCGGTGGGCGGCCGGTCGTTGGCCTGTTCGAACCTGTCCATCTGCTGGTCGACGGCCGTGTTGAGGAACATGGCCAGCAATGTGGGTGCAGGACCGTTGATGGTCATCGACACCGACGTGGCGGGGTCACACAGATCGAACCCGTCATACAGCACCTTCATGTCGTCGAGGGTGGCGATGTAGACGCCCGAGTTGCCGACCTTGCCGTAGATGTCGGGCCGCTCGCCAGGGTCGAAGCCGTACAGCGTGACCGAGTCGAATGCCGTGGACAGACGGTTCGCCGGTTGACCTTCCGACAGCATCTTGAAGCGACGATTGGTGCGGGCCGGCCCGCCCTCGCCGGCAAACATGCGGGCGGGGTCTTCACCCTCGCGCTTGAATGGGAACACGCCGGCGGTGAACGGGAAGTGACCCGGCAGGTTCTCGCCACGCAGCCAGCGCACCAGCGAACCATCGTCGTCGAAGCGGGGCAGCGACAGCTTGGGAACCAGGGTGCCCGACAGTGATTCGCGTACGGGACGATCGGGCCCGCTGAGCTGGGCGACGCGCTGGGGCCACGCCTGCAGCAAGGAATCGACGTCGCGATCAATGGCTGTGCCGGCCTGGTCGCGCAGGCGCTGCAGATCGGCCGCGTCGGACCCGTCGGCGGCAAGCGCCTGGATTGCGGTGGTCAGGTGGTGGCGGGTGCGTGCGGCGGCGGCCTGCTGTTGCGTGCGGTCGTGGTAGGCGCGAACCGTCTCGCAGATCTCGGCCAGGTACCGCTGGCGTGACGTAGGCACGATGACACCGATGTGACTGGACATGCGCGCGGCGCTGATCGCCGGTAACTGCGCGTCGTAGCGGACGAGGCCGTGTTGCTCGAGCAGC
>JANNFQ010000026.1:0-2090 GCA_031380045.1 Acidimicrobiaceae bacterium | reverse complement strand
CAGCCTGATGGTGTCCGCTGCGGCGACGCGGTGGTCCCCATCCAGCCCGCGGCCGACGCGTCGTTCGTCAACTGGTCGGACGACATGGTGGTCACCGCCGCCAGAGGCGCCGGGTCGACCAGTTGGAACATCGAATTCAGCTCGGACATCCTGTCGTTCGGCGACTGCCAGCGCGCGAGCTGCAGACGTTCCATGCGCGCCGACGGAACTGCCATTGCTTGGACGCCGATCCTGCAGTTCGGAGACTCGCTGCGAGCCGATCTGGTGTCACTGCTCCAGCCCGACCGAGATCCGGCCACAGCGTGGCTCGATTGCGGTGGAGATTGTCAACCGTTCGGCAGCGATGGCGAGTTCATCTACACCCTGGGGTACGCAGAAGTCGGCACGCCGTCGATCGTGGTTCGCCGGTTCGCGGTCACCGACATCGCCGCGGGGCAGTCGTCGACCGACCCGGCTGTCGATGCGTTGGCGTCATGGCCCGCTGCCCCCGCATACGCCCCGACGCTGGACGACGTGCCGATGTTGCTGCCACCGCTCAGCGGTGGGGTGCGCACCGAGTACGCGGACGAGCCGGCGACGTTCCACGACTTCGTCCAGACCTGGATCGGCGAGGGACCCGACGCGCCGACGCTGATGATCACGACCAACATCGATCAGACCTCTGGCCAGACCGGCGAATCCGTCGACGTGGGGCCATGGGATCACGCCGTCTTCGTCCCCACCTCCCCCATCGACACCACCCTGATCCTGGAAGACCCGTCGGGCTACATCACAGTGTGGAGTCAGGGACTGACACGAGATGACCTGCTGGCCGTGGCGCGCTCGCTGCATGCGCCCACAGGCGACCTGCCGGGCTGGGGGGTCGGTCAGCTGCCGGCCGGCCTGACCTACGTCGAGGAGGGTTGGGCCCTCGGCGCCGCCTCACGTTCGGTGCAATGGACCGGCGCCGACACCGGCCACTTCGAGATGTGGATCTCGCACGGCGTGCCCGGCACCTTCACCACCCCGTTGATGGGGGAAGCCGAGACGCACGTCATCGACATCGGCGGCGATGTGACCGTCACCTATGAGTTGGCCGATGGTCGAAACGCCGTCGTGCGGAGAGACTGGAGCCAAGAGGTGACGGTCATGCTGGCCTCCAGCGGCGACCCAGACGGCATTGACCATCTGATCGAGTTGGCCCGAAACACCAGGCCGGTCGATGAGACGACCTGGCGTTCGGCCACCACTCCTGACACGTCGGGCGCCGACGGATGCTCCAGTCTGTTCTGCTGACCGCCACACGACCGCACCGTCAGCGCGGTGCCGGGGCCAAGTCCAGGATGGGCAGGTAGGCGTCGAGGTCGAGCGGCGTGAAGCCCACCGTGCACATGGCTCGGGCAGCCGGCTCGACCAGCGGGTCGAGCACTGCGTCGACCATGGCGACGCGCAGGTCGTACAGCTGTTGATCGGTGGTGGCACGGCCGGTGATGACCGGCAGGCAGGGCACCAGGGGCCCGGTGCCCACGACGACCAACTCGTCGCACAACTCGGGCATCAACCGACGCGCCTGCCACAGCGTGACGCTGTCGATCGAAGCAATGTCGGCACGCCCCTCGCCAACGGCACGCAAGCTGTCGAGATGGGCGCCGGTGACCACGATCTCGCCCTGCCAGCCGCCCCCGGCGCCGTGCACTGCGGCAACCAGGCTGACCCAACCCGACAGGCTGACGAAAGAGTTGACAGCAGCGACGGCACCGGCGAAGTCGGCCGCGTTGCCCGGCCACCTGGCCACCTGGACACTGCGATAGCAGTGGCCCTCGGCCTCGGGCGTGGCGGCCACGAACGCTCCGACGACGCGAACGGTGTCTCGCAACTGCGTGACAAGCGGCCACCCGCACGTGTAGCCGACGACCAGGTCGTCGCGCCTCCACGACGTGTGCAGATCGACACCCCAGTCGAGTTGCGGCGGCACCCAATCAACACGGTCGTGCACCGCTTCCCAGAATCTGTCGTACGCCCATCGAATCGCATCGAACGGATACATGGCCAGGTTGGCCAGACCTGCAGATGACGCTGGAGTTGCACCGTCGTCATCGGCCGAATTGCCG
>JANNFQ010000523.1:0-3002 GCA_031380045.1 Acidimicrobiaceae bacterium | reverse complement strand
GGCACATGGATCACCGATCAGGAGCCCAGCGTGGAAGACCCCATCATCTCCGGTGTCGTCACCGATACCACCGAGTCGAAGGTGACGATCGTGGCCGTACACGACCGCCCCGGCATCTCGGCCGCGCTGTTCGAACCGCTGGCGCAGGCAAACGTGAACGTCGACATGATCGTGCAGAACACCAGCCACCAGGGCGCCACCGACATCAGCTTCACCATGCCCAAGGCCGACATGGGCACGGCCGAGTCCATCGTCAGCCGCATTGCTGCCGAGATCGGTGCGAAGGGTGTCGATCACGACGCCGACATCGCCAAGATCAGCCTGGTCGGCGCGGGCATGAAGTCCAGCCCCGGCGTGGCTGCCAAGATGTTCCGCACCCTGGCCGACGAGGGCGTCAACATCGCCATGATCTCCACGTCGACCATCCGCATCAGCGTGGTCACGGCCGCGTCCGATCTCGAGCGAGCAGCACGCGCGTTGCACACGGCCTTCGGCCTCGACTCGGGTCAGGCATACGGTGGTCCGCTGCCCGAACGCAAGTAGGGCATGCCACACTGCATCGAGCATGCGATCGAACGTCACGGAGCCACGATGAGCCGCCGCAAGCAACACGTTCCGTGGACCACGGCGGGCAGCGCGTCCGAGCAACAGCATTCTGCCGACGACGTCGTGCGCCAGACCGGCTGGGTGTTCAACAATCGCACCGGCCAACAGCTCGACCTGCAGAAGTTCGTCCAGACCGGCGATCACGAGACGCTGGCCTACCTGCAGGCGTTCGGTCTCGACGATGCGCAACTGTCGGATCAGTCGTTGGTCGAAATCGGCTCGGGCATCGGCCGGATGACGGCCAGCTTCACCCGCATGTTCGCGCGGGTCGTTGCGTGCGATCTCGATGGCGCGTTCCTCGAGCGGTGCCGCGAAACCGTTGCCCTGTATGGGTTGCCCGAGCACCTGCAGACCAGCCACGTGGCCGACGGGCGCACGTTGGCCATCGCCGACGACACCGCCGACCTGACCTTCAGCTACATCACGCTGCAGCACTGCCAGCACGACGACGCGCTGGCACTGGCGCGCGAGGCGGTGCGGGTCACCCGTCCCGGCGGGCACATCGCCCTCAACTTCCGCACGTGGACGCCGAAGGACGCACTGCTGTGGCCGGTGGGCAAGGTCACCCGCGCTCTGTTCCGGGTGCCCGGGCTGGGCGCCTCGTTGGCGCGGCATCGCACCACCGCCCGGTTCGGCTGGCAGGCCAACCGCCTGGCGCCGGCCGAGGTCGTCAGCGCGCTGGCCGACTCACTCTCGCAGCCAGTCATCGTGCACTCGCCCGACCGTGCCTCGTTCGGCGTCGACGGCACCACCGAATCCACGTACGTCGGTGTGCACCGCAGCCACTGGTGGCTCGTCGCCACCGTCCGCTGAAGCCCACTGCGCGTTTGAGTCAAAGTGGAAGTGCTGTGGCCAGGCCGGTGAGTGCCAGGTCTTGACGGAAAAGCGGTCGGTCGCCGGCCGACTCGGCCGTTAGCCTGGCAGCCATGAAAATCGGTGTGGTCGGAGCAACAGGTCAGGTCGGCACAGTCATGCGCCAGATCCTGGAACAGCGAAACTTCCCGGTCGACGAGATCAGGTTCTTCGCGTCGGCCCGGTCGGCAGGCACCACCCTGCCGTGGAAGGGCACCGACATCACCGTCGAAGACGCGTCGCTCGCCGATCCCGCGGGGCTGGACATCGCGCTGTTCTCGTCGGGTGCTACCTCGTCGAAAGAGCTCGCCCCGCGTTTCGCTGCGGCCGGCGTGATCGTGATCGACAACTCGTCGGCCTGGCGCATGGACCCCGACGTACCGCTGATCGTCAGCGAGGTGAACGGCGAACTCATCGCCAACCTGCCGAAGGGCATCATCGCCAACCCCAACTGCACCACGATGGCGGCGATGCCGGTGCTGAAGCCGCTGCACGACGAGGCCGGTCTGGTGCGCGTCATCGCCAGCACCTATCAGGCCGTCAGCGGCGGTGGGTTGTCGGGCGTGGACGAACTGGACAAGCAGGCTCGCGAGGTGTCCGACCGGGCCCGCGAACTGACCCACGACGGCTCGGCCGTTGCCTTCCCCGCTCCGTCGAAGTTCGCCAAGCCGATCGCCTTCAACGTGCTGCCGTACGCCGGCAAGTACGTGGACGATGGTGCACTCGAGACCGATGAAGAGCAGAAGCTGCGCAACGAGAGCCGCAAGATCTTGGCCATCCCTCACCTACGCGTCAGCGGCACGTGCGTGCGCGTGCCGGTGTTCACGGGTCACTCGCTCAGCATCAACGCAGAGTTCGAGCGGCCGATCAGCGTGGCTCGCGCCATCGAGTTGTTGGGCAACGCGCCAGGCGTCGAGCTGAACGATGTGCCTACCCCGTTGGAGGCCGCCGGCAAGGACCCGGCCTTCGTCGGTCGCATCCGCCAGGACACGTCGCTGGAAGATGCCAGCCGCGGTCTGGTGCTGTTCATCAGCAACGACAACCTGCGCAAAGGCGCGGCGCTGAACGCCGTGCAGATCGCCGAACTGTTCATCAAGTAACGGTCGCTCCGGGGCTGTCCCGCCGGCGAGCGAGGCTGCAGCTCAGCTACAGGTGCAGGGGCTGGTACCGCAACGCGGGCAGCCGTCCGCATAGCGGGCGATCGCCTGGTTCAGGTCGATGCCCATCTGGTTGGCCAACGACGCCACCCACGCCAGCACGTCGCCGAACTCGTGCAGCTGTTGATCGACCGAACCCTTGCGCACTGCCTGGGCGAGCTCGCCCAGTTCCTCGGCCAACCACGCCACCGTTGCGGGCACGCCTCGCTCTCGATCGCGCTGGCCATAGGTTGCTTCGATCACCGTCTGCAGATGGGCCAGTTCCATTCGCTCGAACGTAACGGCAGAGCTCGATCATCGGGCGACACATCAGCGTTGTACACGGGCCATGTCTCCATCAGGTTCCGCCGAAGGGGCCGTACCACATCCGTTTCGTTCACCTCATTC
>JANNFQ010000011.1:0-8695 GCA_031380045.1 Acidimicrobiaceae bacterium | reverse complement strand
ATGCCGTCCAGCGGGCGAACGATGTAGTCGCCATTGACGAATTCGACCGTCAGGTCGCTGATCTGCAGATCGGCCACGATAAACCGCCGAAGGCCAACGCCGGCTGGACCGTGGCGGTCTTGCGCAAGGCGATCAGGCTGGCCAGCAGACCCACGATCACCGTCACGAAAGGCAGCAGCAAGAAGCCGCTGGCCGGGATCTCGACGCGCATCGGGAACATCGGTGCCAACACCACGGCCAGTACTGCGGCCAATGCAGCCGCAGCCAATGACAACACCACGGCCTGCAACGCCAGGCCCACACCGATGGCGGCGGTGGAGGTGCCGGTGGCCTTGAACACCGCAAAATCGCGGGTGCGCTCCATGGCCTGCAGATACAGCACCGAACCGATGATGGTGGCGGCAACGGTCCACAGCAGGTATCGAACCAGGCTGATCGACGAGCGCGCATCCTTCAGCGGTCGCAGCACATCGCTCTTCACCTGCGCGTTGGTCATGACCTTCAGCCCCGGCGGGGGGTCGCTGGGGGCCTGAGCGAACAGAAAGGCAGTTGCTGCCGGCTGGCCCTGCGTGGAGATGGCCTGCGCATCGGACAACGTCATGTACGCAATCGGCAGACCGGCCAGCAGCTGCTGGCCCGACACCGTGCCGACCACCTGCACAGAGCGCCCCCCGATGTTCAACGTGTCACCGACGCCCGTCCCGACCAGCCCGTCGTCCACCACCACCTGTCCTGACTGCGCCAGCGGTGCGCCATCGACCTTGGTCGGTGAGCCCAGCCGGCCGGGCACAACGCCCAACACGATCAGGTCCAGGACGTGGCCGTCGTCGTTGATGGTCTGACGCAGGACCAGCATCGGCGCCGCATCCTGGCCACCGGCCGTGTCGATCACCGGCAGAAACGAGCTGAACGGACCCGACGCCTGGTCAGACACCGCCCACGCTTGGGCACCGATGGCATCCAGCGTGCGATCGACCTCCAACGAGAACGACTCGTCGAGGCCGGTCATGATCAGCCCCATGGCGAACACCAGTCCGACACCGGCCATCGCGATCACGAACCGTTTCCGCCGCCATTGCAGGTCGCGCAGTGCTGCTCTGATCACGGCGCCCTCCCCTGCTGGTCAGTTCGATCGGTCTAGGCACCATAGTGGTCGAGCCCAATTCCTGAGCATTGGTCAAGGCCTTGTGGGCGAGGCCGCTGAACAGCAGCCTCGCCCACAGATCTGATGTCAGTGGCCCAGCGCCTTCGAATCAGGCGGGACCGACGACCACGGAGAATGCGATGCCCTTGCCGCTGGCGACGCTGGACGTCGCGGTGGCTGCACCCGATGCACCCGCTGTCGCTGCGCTGTCGCCGGCCGCCGACGACACCAGCCCGCCGCCGGTGCCGGCGGTGGCTGCGAGCGAGGTGACTGCACCCGGCAGCGACCATGCGGTGCCGTCGGTGGACGTCTTGACCGCCCAGAACCTGACGACTCGCGAGTTGTTGGCCGCCACGTTGACCGACGGTGCAGCCAGGGTGGTGGCCGATGCCGCAGCGATGACGGAGTTGGCGATGACAGTAGGCACCGCGGCACCCGAGTAGGCGACCACGATGCGGGTGGACTTGGGGGTACCGGCGCCGAACGTGGTGCTGACCGTGCCGCCGCCCGCAGTGGCCGTGCGGGTGAACACCCACGAGCGCACGTCGGGGGTGCCGTCCTGCTGGGTGCCCAGCAACGTCCAACCGGCCGGTGTGGTTGCGGTGGTGTCGGCATTGACCGTCACGAAGAACAGCAGTTGGTCGCCTGCCTGCACTGTTGCCGGAATGGCGACCGAGGCGGCGGCGCCGGCACCGCTGCTGCTGTTGGCTGCACGGAACGTGGCCGTACCGCCAACAGGCTGGGCGCTGACGGTGATGGCCTGGGTGATCGAGCCGGTCAGAGCCGATCCATCGGTAGCGGTCAGCTGGACCTGGTAGGTGCCTGCGGCACCGAACACATGCGTGACCGGCGTCAAGGTGCCGGCCGGAGTTGCATCACCGAAGTTCCACGACACGCCGGTGACGGCCACGTTGTCGGTCGACGTCGAGGTGAACGTGCACGACAAGAAGGTGCAGTTGGACGTGAAGTTGGCGACCGGCGGCGTGTTGGGACCCGTGACGGGCACCACCTTCGTCGAGGTTGCCGACGCTCCGCCGACATCGACCACGGTGAGCGACACCGAGAAGTTGCCGCCATTGGCGTAGTTGTGCGTGATGGGCGAGGTGGTGCCCAGCGCAGTGCCGTCACCGAAGTTCCACGAGAAGTTGGTGATGGGACCGGCCTCGTCGGTGGACGTGGAGGTGAACGTGCATGCCAGCAGCGTGCATGACGAGGTGAAGTTCGCGACCGGCGGCGGGTTGGGCGGCACGCTGCTGACCGGGACGATCTTGGTGATGACGCCCGTCGCGCCCAGGTTGTCGGTGACGGTCAGCGTGACCGTGTAGTTGGCCGACCCTGCGTAGGTGTGCAACACCGGGTTGGTGGTGCCCGAAGTGGCGTCGCCGAAGGTCCAGGCCACACCGGCGATGCTGCCGTTGTCGGTGGACGTGGAGGTGAACGTGCATGCCAACAGCGTGCACGACGACGTGAAGTTGGCCACCGGCGGCGGATCGACGGCAACACCGCTGACCGTGACCGGAAGGATGATGCTTGCACCCTTCAGCCATCCATCGGTGGCTGTCAGGCTGACGTTGTACGTACCTGCCGCCGGGAACGTGTGGGGCGTTGCAATCAACGTGCTGGTAGCGGTGGGGCTGGCGTCACCGAAGTTCCACAGGTAGGTGATGGTGTCGCCGAGGTTGACATCGACGGTGCCCACAGCCGAGAAGTTGCAGACCAGGGCCGAACACGAGGGCGTGTTGATGAGCGGGGTTGGCGCAACGTTGGCGGGTGGCTCGACGATGGTCAGCAACTGCGATGTCGTGCCCGTCACGCCGAACTCGTCCTTCACTGTCAGGCCGACCGTGAAGGTACCTGCACCCGTGTACGTCCGCTTCGGGATCGGGCCCGTGCCCAAGGCACTGGCCTGGCCGAACGACCAGGCGTAGGTCAGCACGGGGGCGTTCTCGTCGGTCGATGTGCGACCATCGAACGAACACACGTTGGCCAGGCAGCTGACTGTGAACGCGGCAACCGGCGCCAGGTTGGAGGCGGGCACGGCCACGGTCACATGACGCTCGGGCGGCACCGTGGTGATCAGCCCGTGCTGGTCGACGCCACGCATGATGACGGTGTAGGCCCCCGCCGGGATGGCGGGCGTGGTGTACGAGAAGTTCGAGCCGGGCGTACCGACGCTGTTCAGGTAGGCGGTCCGGAAGCTGGGGAGGGTGCTCGTGAAGGTGCCGGTGGCGCTGAGGTACTGGCCCAAGCTGTTGACGATGCCCACCTGGGCGGCGGCCATCTGCTGGTCGTCCTCGAGACGGCCACTGACGAAGATCTTCGCGTCGTTGAAGACGGTGCCTTCGGTGGGCGACAGCAGCAGATCGACGAACACCGGCGGGGTGTCACCGGGGTAGATCTGGTAGCGAGCGGTGGCACCCGTCGTGGACGGATCTTGCTGGCCGACAGTGTCGTATGCGTACGCGATCACGTCGAAGTCACCCTGTGCCGGCAGGTCGATCGGCAGGGTCCAGGTGGTGCCCAGCTGACCCGGGCTGGCCAGGGTCGCCGGCAGCAACGAGAACGCCGTCGAGAAGGTGTTGTTGGCCTGCAGGTAGCGCCTGGTGACGCGGTCTTGGATGGTGACCTTGACCGAGGCGACGCCCTTGTCGTCGGTCGCCGTTCCGGCGAGGTCGAGGTGCAGGGTCTGCAACCCGGTGATGATGCCGGTGACGTTCAGCAGGCCGTCCGGGAACGCGTCACCCGGAACCTGAGCGTTGATGGTCAGAATGCCGCGATTGGCAGTGCTGGTCGTCAAGCCGACGTTGTCGGTCGCCCTGACGGTGAAGGCGTACGTTCCTGGCTTCAGGTTGAAGGGGGTGGTGTACGACCAGTTGTAGCTGGGGGCATCGATGCCGAGCGGGGAGATGCGGTAGAAGCCGGCGATGACATCGGTGCCCCAATTGCCGTCGCTGGCCAGATTCTCACGGGTGGTGAGGTTGCGCAGTGAGATCGAGACGAAGTTCAGGCTCTGATCGTCGGTGGCCGAACCCGTGAAGGTCAGCGGCGCCCCGGGCGCAACGGTGAACGGCAGGTTCGCCGTGGGCGGGTTCATCAGCTGCGGGGTGGTCACCGCAACCGTGGGAGCGAGCGCGGTGGCGCTGACCAGCTTCTTCACAGCTGCGCTGCGCAGGTCGGATTGACCGGCGGTGTCGACTGCCGTTGCCTGGATGACCCATGCACTCTCGTACGGAAGGATGAGCTCGTACTCCCACGTGGCGGCGGTTGCGCCGACAACGTCGGGCTCGCTGCGGAAGGAGTTGAAGGTGTCGCCGGTGGTGCCGTCGTCCTGCAGGTACCGGTTCTGGGCGTCGCGGGCCGAGATGGTGATGGCGTTGACGCCGAAGTCGTCCTGGGCGGTGCCCGTGAGCGTGAAGGTCAACGTGGGCACGACAGTGCCGATGGGCCCGGTGATGAAGGTGTCGGGCGTCTGATCTGCCAGACCGAAGGTCTCGAACTTCTTGATCGCCTTGGTGGCATCACTGGTGCCGTTGGTAGCGAACGTCCTGGCCAGCAACTGGAACTGGTTGTTGCCTGAAATGGTCAGGGGCAGCGACCACGCAGTAGAGGTGGCGCCCGGCGAGGCGAGGTTGGCATTGATGGTGTTGGCTGCGCCCCACGTGGTGAGGTCGTCCTGCAGGTACTGGCCGCTGTTGCGGTTGCGCACCTCGATCTGCACCCGGTTGACGCCGCTGGCCGCAGTGGCCAGGCCGTCGATGACGAACGGCACGTCGGCCGGCTTCACACGGCCTTCGATCGGGTTGATGATCGAGGTCTCGTTGGGCCCCGCTGCGGGAACGCTGTTGAAGTCGTAGAACGCCACGCGACCAACGCTGGCGCCACCCTGGATACCGGCGTCACCACCGGCGAACAGACCACGGGGGGTGGCCAGCATCGCCTTGTTGCCCTCGAACGAGTTCGAGCCGGGGCTCCACTCCAGCGCCTTGCCCGTTGCCGGGTCGACGGCGCCGATGTGGTCGCGGATGACGATGTCGTCACCCAAGCCATAGCCGGCCAGGCCCTGACCTTGGCCATAGCCGACGTTGTCGAGGCCGGGCCACGGATCTGGTGCAGTGGGCGATTCCATGTAGTTGAAGTGGCCGCCCAGGTAGACGGCGGTTTCGGTGATGGCGACGGAGTAGACGCTGTCGAACAGGCGCGAAACCCACAGGGGCTGGATGTTGTCGTTGCCGTTCAGCGGGAAAGCGACAGCGGTATCACTGATCGGCGGACGGTCGCCGCCCGAGCCGCTGGTGACCACGAAGTACTGGTCGTTCGGGGCGATGTCGCCCGCGTAGGCGCGCTGGATGCCGCCGACGAACTGCAGGTTCTCGTCCCACAACCGGGTGCGCCATGGCAACAACTGGTTGGTGACGGTGCTGATCAGGCCGACGCCGTAACGATCTTGGCCGGCGATCTGACGGCCGGTGTGCACGACCAGCAACTTGGTGTCGTCGTGCGTCAGCACCAGCGCCTGCACGGTGAGTGTGCCGTTGGTGCCGATGCCGCCGGACATGTTGTTGTTGAACGCTGTGACGACCGCACCGGTCGTGGAGTTGACCGCGGCCAGGCCGACGCGAGCGGTGCCGTTGACGGTGGTGAACTGGCCGCCGATGTACACCGTGGTGTTGGTGGCCTCGACCGACGTGGCCGGCCCTGGACCGCCTGTGTTCGCGGTGAAGCCCGTGATCGTTGCCCCGGTGGTGGGGTTGATCGAAGCGACCTTGCGCTTGGTGACACCGTTGACGCTGTTGAAGCGGCCGACGATGAACAGCTTGGTGCCGTCTGGCGAGGCCTCGACCTCTTCCACGCCGCCGCCGCCGAACACCGGGCGGAACGCAGTGTCGATGAGGCCGGTATCGATGTTGTACGCCGCCAGCGAGGGCTGGGCGACCGTGGTGGTGTTGGTGGTGGTGTTGTTGCGGATGGAGGTGAACGTGCCGGCGATGAAGACCCGGTTGCCGATGTAGGCGATGTCGGTGATCTCGCCAGTGGTGATGCGCGGCACGTTGGTGCGGGGGGTGTCAGGAACGAGCCGGGTGTGCGCCGGGGTGGGCTGGGCGGCCATGACCGACTGCGCGATCGGCAGCTGTACGGCGACGGACGCGAGCAGCGAGGCACCCACCAGGCCCAGCGACGAGACTCGCAACGACTTCCCGAACATGTGAATCCTCCGCTCGACTTTCGACCGCCGAAAGTGATTGCCAGGCACTCTACGTAAGGCCCCTCACGAATGTCGATCGTCTCGGCCACCTCTTGACGAAAATGAAACCCCACTGTCGTATACGTCATACAACGGGTGACAACAGCAGTGCGCGGCGTGATGCATGCATATGAAAGCTGTCATCGACGTGGGCCAAAAGACCTACTGCGGCCGCGGCAGATTGGTCTCGGCCCCCTTGACAGACCCGAGTTCGCAGACCAGCATCGCTCGCAGCGTCCGCAGCGTCCTTCGGGGGAAGCCGACCGTTCGGACCTGAGACGACGAGGAGTGTCGAAAATGGCTGGTGCGGGTTCGATCCTGGGCAACGCTGTGCTACGACTTGAGGATCCCACGTTGCTCGTGGGTGGCGGCAAGTACTTGGACGACATCGCCGAGACGGGGATGCTGCATGTCAGCTTCGTCCGCTCGACCGTGGCGCACGGCAACATCACGGCGGTCGACATCGGCGCTGCCTCGGCGATGCCCGGCGTCGTGGCCATCTACCACGGCGCCGGCGACGACCTGGGCCTGCCATCGTTCCAAGGCTTCGCGATGATGCCCGACACGTTGAACCGGCCTGTCTTCGCAACGCAGAAGGTGCGGTTCGTCGGTGATGTGATCGCTGCCGTGGTGGCCGAGCGCACGGCGCCGGCCACCGACGCCGCCGAGGCCGTGATCGTCGACTACGAACAGTTGCAGGCGATCACCACCCCGATGGCCGGTCTGGCACCCGATGCGCCCCTGCTGTTTCCCGAGCACGGGTCGAACGTGTGCTTCGGCACCGACATCGGTCAGGACATCGACGCCATGGAGGGCGCCGATGCGGTCGCCGAGGTCACCATGGTCAGTCAGCGGCTGAGCGGTGTGCCCATGGAGACCAACGGCGTGGTCGCCGAACCGTCAGAGGGTCTGCTGACCATGTGGTTGTCGCACCAGGCGCCACATTCGGTCCATGGTGCGTACGCACCGTTCCTTGGTCTCGAGCCCGAGAAGCTGCGAGTCGTGTGCCCCTGGGTGGGTGGCGGATTCGGACCGAAGGCGGCCGGTTACGTCGAGCACGTCATCGCTGCCAAGGCCGCGATGGCGCTGAACCGCACCGTGAAGTGGGCCGAGACCCGGTCCGAGAGCATGGTGTCGCTCGTCCACGGCCGCGACTACGTGATGACCGCAAAGTTGGGTGTCACCAACGATGGCAAGATCGTCGGGCTGGAAGGTGAGGTGGTGGCTGCGGCCGGCGCCTACCCAGCCATCGGCGCCATCCTGCCGATGTTGACGCAGATGATGGCGGTCGGCGTGTACGAGGTGCCGAAGGTGCGCTTCAAGACGGTTGCGGTCATGACCAACAACACCACGATCGGCGCGTATCGGGGTGCCGGACGCCCAGAGGCGACGCAGCTCATCGAGCGCGTGCTGGACGTTGCCGCCGACAAGATCGGCATGGATCCGGCCGAGATCCGCCGCGTCAACTTCATCCAGCCCGACAAGTTCCCACTGACCACACCGACCGGCGCCAACTACGACTCGGGTGAGTACGAAAAGGCGCTGGACGCTGTGCTGCAGGCATCGGGCTACACGCAGTTGCGCGCCGAACAGGCCGAGCGGCGCGCGTCGGGCAGCGCCAAGCAGTTGGGCATCGGTGTGTCGGCTTATGTCGAGGTCACCGCTCCCGTTGGCCTGCACGTCGAGTTCGGTGCGTGCGAAGTGCACGACGACGGTTCGGCCAGCGTGTTCGCGGGCACCAGCGTGCACGGGCAGGGCCACCACACCGCGTTCGCGATGCTGGCCAGCGAGGTGCTGGGCATTCCGATGGCCAAGATCAAGCTGGTCAACTCCGACACGGCAGCCGTGCCGCGCGGGGCCGGCACCCTGGGATCGCGCTCGTTGCAGACTGCGGGCAGTGCCATCCACCTGGCGTCGGTCGAGGTGCTCGATCGGGCCAAGAAGATCGCCGCTCACCTGTTGGAAGCACCCACCGACGACATCGTCGTGGGCGAAGGCGGCTTGCACGTCGCCGGCGTGCCCGCACGCAGCACCTCGTGGGCCGACCTGGCGATGGCCTCGAAGGACCCGTCGAAGCTGCCCGCCGATGTCGAGGCGGGTGTGTTGCGTCACGAGCTCGACTTCGACGGCACCGATTCCACGTTCCCGTTCGGCGCGCATGTGTCTGTGGTCGAGGTCGACATCGAGACCGGTGGCGTCACCATGCTCCGCCACATCGCCGTTGACGACTGCGGTCGCATCCTGAACCCGATGCTGGTCGCCGGGCAGCAGCACGGCGGCATCGCCCAGGGCGCGGCGCAGGCGTTGTA
>JANNFQ010000009.1:0-8677 GCA_031380045.1 Acidimicrobiaceae bacterium | reverse complement strand
GACGCTCGACGCCTTGGTGATCGAAGGTGTGCTGGCCAGACGTGACCGCCGCCAATCCGACACAGTCGGGCACCGCTGTGGTCGTGACCAACTGGGTTGTCGATGCTGCAGGTGCGGGTCCGCCGGTCGTCGACGATGCCTCGTCTGGACCATCGGTCGATGATGCAGCACCGTCGGCCGAGGCATCGCCGCTCTGCTCGGGACCCGTCAGCACGACATCTACGGACGAGCACGACGCGCAGGCCAGTGCCAAGACTGTCAGCGCCGCGGCCGCCAGGCGTCGAGACCGGGTTCCGCCTTGACTCTTCACCCCGACATCTTGGATCACCGAACCGAGTCTGTCGCGCGGCGACCCCCGTGACAATTCGCCGGGCTCGCGTCGCTGGGCGTCGAAGCGGCGGCAGCGCTAGCGTCGTCAGACATGGCAGCCCAATCCGTCGTTGAGGCTCCGGCATCCGCTCGCGTCGTTCGATGACATCCACCCGTACATCCAGCCCCGCGCGACTGCGCCGCATCATCGACGAACTGGCCGAGTGTGGGTTCCACTTCGATGGCAGTGACGAATGGGTCGCCGCGGTATTGGACGAGCTCGACTACGCGCTTCGTCCCGTCGTTCACGAACGACGTGTGCCCACCTTCGGGGCCATCGTTGCGCCATCGGTGGAACCCACACGATGGGACGAAGCAGCGCAGCTGACCATCACCCACCGGCCGATCGTCATGGAGTTGCCGATGGCACGGCGCTTCGCTGATGGTTTGTCCAGTTGGGTCATCCGGCCCGACGGTTCCAGCCCCGACGAGTTGGCGGTGTTCGACCGGCCGGCAGGGTCCGAACGAGACCTGGTGGTGTTGGCCGAGGCGCTGGGCGCCACGCTCATCCAACGGCATCCCAGTGGCATGGTGCGAATGGTCGGCTCATTCGGTGTGTTGCGATGGGATGGCCTGAACTGGCACCACGAGCCACCGATCTCCAGCTGGATCGACTCGCTGGAAGCGTGCCAGGGAAGCGGCGATCGTGCGGTGATCGAGGGCATCTTGGAGTTTGCGGTGCACGACCTGGGCGCACGCGGCATCGGGGCGATCTTGGTGTACCGACCCGAAGACGGTCAGCCGCCGTCGTACGAGGTGCGGCTGCCCATGCCGCCCCCGTTGCGCATCATGACGCCATCCAACCTGGCGCCATTGCGGCACGTACTGTCGCAGATCGATGGGGCCGCGATCTTCGACGGCAGCGGTACGTTGCGCGAGTTGGGGGTGCGTCTGGTGCCCAGCCCCGAGGCAGAGGCCGATGTCGAAGGACTCCGCGGCATGCGCCACACGTCGGGCCGGCGGTACAGCTTCGACGACCGCGCGGCGACGGTCATCGTCGTCAGCGAGGACGGGCCCGTCACCGTGCTGCGAAAGGGGCAGATGTTGGGCGCATCGACGACCGTCGTCGACAAGATCGAACGCTGACGCCAGACTGTGGCTCATGCGCACCGCACCTACGCACATCGTCCTGGTCCACGGATTGTGGATGACCCCGCGCAGTTGGGAGCACTGGATCGCTCACTTTCGGGCCAAGGGCTATCACGTGCTCGCTCCTGCCTGGCCGGGCCTCGACGTAGAGGTCGAAGCCCTGAACGAGGATCCCTCGCCCATCGCCGGGTTGGGCATCGCCCACATCGTCGACAGCTACGCAGCCATCATCCATGGGCTCGACAGTGCGCCGATCATCATCGGGCATTCCTTCGGTGGAGCGTTCACGCAGATGCTGCTGGACCGAGGTCTGGGGGCGGCTGGAGTCGCCATCAATTCGGCGCCGGTGAAGGGCATCCAGACCCTGCCACTCGACACGCTTCGGTCTGCGTTCCCGGTGTTGAAGAACCCGGCCAATCGCAAGAAGGCTGTGCCACTTACGCTGGAACAGTTCCACTGGCGGTTCACCAATCACACCACGCTCGAGGCAACCCGTCCCTTGTACCAGCGGTACTACGTTCCGGGCAGCGGTCGCGTCCTGTTCGAACAGGCCTTCGCCAACGTGTCGCCGAGCGCACCCAGCAAGGTCGACTTCCATAAGGCCGACCGCGCTCCCCTGTTGTTCATCGCCGGCGGCATCGACCACATCGCGCCGTCCAAGCTGAACCGCATCAACGCCCACAAGTACCACAAGTCGCCCGCAGTCACCGACTTCCGCGAGTTCCCCCAGCGGTCGCACTGGACGGTCGGCCAGGACGGCTGGGAAGAGGTCGCCGACTACGCCCTCGATTGGGCAGTCCAGAACGGTTGTTGAAATGCCACACGATGGTCAGCCGATGACGTCTCGTTAGTTCAATGGTGACTATTCTTCCGAATGTGGGCAGAACATCTCGTCGCATCGCGTCTGCCGTCGCCGTACTCGGTCTGCTCGGGGTTTCCTGCGGCAGTCACACTGCATCCGATTCGGCGGCCGCGTCCAGAGACATCACGGTCTTCGCTGCCGCGTCGTTGACCGCTGCCTACACCGAGATCGGCGATGGTTTCATGGCCGACAACCCCGATACCACGGTGACGTTCAACTTCGCTTCGTCGTCAGATCTTGTGACTCAGATCAACGAGGGCGCACCGGCCGACGTGTACGCCTCGGCCGACGCGGCGAACATGACCAGGCTGACCGACGCCGGCGGGAGCGCCGGCGACCCAACGGTGTTCGCCACGAACTCGTTGCAGATCATCGTCGAGCCTGGCAACCCGAAGGGCATCACCGGCGTCGCCGACCTGGCCGACCCCGATCTCTTGTATGTCACCTGTGCCCCAGAGGTTCCGATCGGCAAGTACGCAGCCCGTGTGCTGACCACGGCCGGTGTGAACGTCACCCCGGTGTCGTTGGAAGAGAACGTGAAGGGCATCGTCACCAAGGTGACGCTGGGCGAAGCCGATGCGGGCATCGTATACACCACCGACGTCATTGCCGCAGGAGCAGCGGCTGAGGGCATCGACATCCCTGCCGACATCAATGTCATCGCGACCTATCCCGTCGCAGTCACCAAGAACGCGCCGAACCCAGAGGGCGCGCGGGCATTCGTCGATTTCGTGGTCGGCGAGCAGGGCCAGAAGATCCTGGCTGGTTTCGGCTTCACCGCACCATGACTCCAGCGGCACCCCAGCGCCAGCGACGCAACAGGGGCGGGAAGGAACGGCTTCCGGCCCCTGCCTTGTTCATCGCTGTTCTCGCGATCACGTTCTTCGCGCTTCCGTTCCTGGGGCTGCTTTGGCGCACCCCTTGGAGCGATGCGTGGGATGTGCTGACCGAGGACTCCGTTCGCACCGCTCTCTGGTTGTCGATCAAGAGCTCGCTTGGCGCCACGGTGTTCGCCGTGTTTTTCGGCGTGCCGCTTGCGTGGCTGTTGGCCCGCGTGGACTTCCCCGGCCGCTCTGTCGTTCGCGCCCTGTGCACGCTGTCAATGGTGCTGCCGCCGGTCGTGGGCGGCGTCGCGTTGTTCTTCTCGTTCGGCCGCCGTGGGCTGTTCGGTCAGTACCTCGACCGCTGGTTCGACTTCCGCCTGCCATTCACCACGTGGGGCGTGGTGGTGGCCCAGACCTTTGTGGCGATGCCTTTCCTCGTGCTGACGGTCGAGGCCGCGCTGCGCCAACTCGACCGTCGCTACGAAGACGCCGCACGCACGCTGGGTGGGTCGCGTTGGTACGTGTTCCGCCGGGTGACACTGCCCACGGTCCGGCCCGCGCTCATCGCCGGGGCCGTGCTGGCCTGGGCTCGCGCACTGGGCGAGTTCGGGGCCACCATCACTTTCGCCGGCAACTTTCCCGGCACCACGCAAACCATGCCGTTGGCGACCTACCTGGCGCTCGAGTCGAATCCACAAGAGGCGCTGGTCTTGAGCCTCGTCTTGATCGCCGTGTCGTTCGCAGTGCTCGTCGGCCTGCGCGATCGATGGCTGGGCGGCGTCGACGGGCCGGCCGCCGGATGAGCGTCCACGCGTCGATCGGTCTCCAACTCGGCGCGTTCGAACTACAGGCAGAGCTGTCGGTCGAAGCGGGTGAGGTTTTGGCAATCCTGGGCCCCAACGGCGCGGGCAAGTCGACGTTGCTGCGTGCGCTCGCTGGGTTGCTGGCAATCGACCGCGGTCGCATCGCCATCGACGATGTCGTACTGGACGATCCCGCCGACGACGTGTTCGTCCCCTCCGAGCGGCGACCCATCGGTGTGGTTTTCCAGAACTATCTGTTGTTCGCCCACCTCACCGCGATCGAGAACGTCGCCTTCGGCCTGCGCGCCCGCGGAACGCCGAAGGTCGAAGCGCGCAATCGCGCCCGCGCATGGCTACAGCGGGTAGGGCTGGATGACCACGCCTCGCACAAACCGCGCACACTGTCCGGCGGCCAGGCGCAGCGCGTCGCCCTTGCCAGAGCGTTGGCGACCGACCCCCGCTTGTTGTTGCTGGACGAGCCGCTGGCCGCACTCGATGTCGGTACACGCAGTGAGGTTCGCCGTGACCTGCGCCGCTATCTGGAGTCGTTCGACGGCATGCGCGTGCTGGTAACCCACGACCCAGTTGACGCATACGCATTGGCAGATCGCATTGCGATTCTGGACGCCGGCCGGATCGTGCAGATCGGAACGATCAATGAAGTCACTGCGCATCCTCGATCGCGCTACGTGGCCGACCTGATCGGCACCAATCTGGTCGTCGGTACCGTCAAAGATGGCGTCCTGACCACCGACGGCGGCACACGTGTCGTCATCGCCGACGCGCTACCGGGTCGGTCGTTCGCAGTCATCAGGCCGCAGGCCATCACGCTGTCCGGCATGACGCCCGCCGACTCCAGTGCCCGCAACGTGTGGAGTGGCACTGTCGGAAACCTCGACCGACTCGGCGATCGTATTCGCGTGGGAATCGACGGACCGCTGTCGTTGACGGCCGAGATCACTGCCGCAGCGCTCAGCTCAATGGGACTTCGTCCCGGCGACGTGGTCCACGCGACCGTCAAGGCAACCGACATCGAGGCGTACCCGGCGTGACGGTCGTCGCGCCGACCAGGCATCAGATGCGACGATGGTCCTGTGAGCAGATCGAGTGACCAACTGTTGCTGGGGGAATGGGCGTGCTTGGGCATTCTGTATCCCTCGCCCACGCACGGCTTCGCCATTGCAGCTCGATTGAAGCCGACCGGCGACGTCGGCCGAGTCTGGTCACTGTCCAGGCCGCTCACCTATCGATCACTGGATCAGCTGACCGCACGCGAGTACATCCATGCCATCGGCGAAGAGCCCGGCATCGCCGGAGGAAATCGCACGGTCCTGGCCGCAACACGCGCCGGTCGCGCCCAGTTGCGACGGTGGTTGCACACGCCCGTCGCCCACCTTCGCGATCTGCGCAGCGAACTGTTGCTGAAGCTGATCATCGCCGACGTCTGTGAAATCGACGTCGCCGACATGTTGGATCAGCAGCGCCAACGCATCGAGCAACTCGCTGCCCCGCTGGCCACAAAGGCCGACGCAGATGGACCAGCCGACGTCGTCGCGATGTGGCGCAGCGAGTCCTCGCAAGCCGCCCTGCGCTTCCTTGCTCGTCTCCCTCATTGACGCTCGATCCTCAGCCCCGCGAGATGCCCGCTCCGGTGCAGCTCGATAGTTGTGCGCTCCCTATCATGTCGGCATGACGACGTTCGACAAGCTCTACATCAACGGCACGTGGGTCGCCCCAGGCTCGACCGACACCATCGACGTGATCGATTCGGTCACCGAAGATGTGATGGCCACCATCCCCGCGGGCACTGCTGCCGACGTCGATGCCGCGGTCGCCGCAGCCAAGGCCGCCTTCGACGGCTGGTCGACGACACCTGTCGAAGAGCGCGCCAAGTACCTGACCCGCATCGGCGATGCACTGGGTGCGCGGATGGACGAGATCGCCACGGCGATCTCGAAAGAGACCGGGATGGCCAAGTGGCTGTCGCAGTTGGTGCAAGTCGGCCTGCCCATCAACAGCTTCAACTCCGCCGCGGCCCTGGGCGAGACGTACGAGTTCGAAGAGACCGTCGGCAACTCGCTGATCGTGCGCGAGCCCATCGGCGTGGTCGGTTGCATCACGCCGTGGAACTACCCGCTGCATCAGATCGCCGCGAAGGTCGCCTACGCAATGGTCGCCGGCTGCACTGTCGTGCTGAAGCCCAGCGAGGTCGCTCCTATCGACGCATTCATCCTTGCCGACGTCATCGACGAGATCGGCCTGCCGGCCGGCGTGTTCAACCTGGTGTCCGGCGTCGGTCCGGTGGTGGGCGAAGCGATCGCCGCGCATCCCGACGTCGACATGGTGTCGTTCACCGGCTCGACTCGGGCCGGGCGGCGCGTCGCGCAGTTGGGCGCCGAGACGATCAAGAAGATCGCTTTGGAGTTGGGCGGCAAGTCGGCCAACGTCTTGCTGGACGACCTTGACGAGGCCGGTTTCGCCAAGGCCGTCGGCGACGGCGTCGGGAAGGCATTCATGAACTCCGGCCAGACGTGCTCGGCCCTCACGCGCATGCTGGTACCCCGCGATCGCCTCGGGGAGGCCGAAAAGGTGGCTGCGGCCGCAGTGGCCAAGATCGTCGTGGGCAGCCCGTTCACCGAAGGTGTGCACCTGGGCCCGCTGGCGTCGGCTGCACAGCGCGACCGTGTGCAGAGCTACATCCAGAAGGGCATCGACGAGGGCGCCACACTGGTAGCGGGCGGCACCGGCGCACCCGAAGGATTCGACACTGGGTTCTACGTGCGACCGACCGTGTTCTCGAACGTGACGCCGACAATGACGATTGCACAGGAAGAGATCTTCGGCCCGGTGCTTTCGATCCTGCCCTACGACGGCACCGACGACGCCGTCGACATCGCCAACGGCGTGGTGTACGGCCTGTCAGGTGGGGTGTGGTCGGCAGACGCCGACCGGGCACGCAGCGTGGCCCGTCGTCTGCGCACCGGTCAGGTCGAGGTGAACGGCGGCAGGTTCAACGCCAACGCTCCGTTCGGCGGCTACAAGCAGTCGGGCATTGGCCGCGAGTACGGCCGCCACGGCCTGGAGGAGTTCCTCGAGATCAAGTCGATTCAGCAATAACCAGGCCAAGTGGTCGACAATTCGGCGGACAGGGAGAAACGCGGTGGCAGCGCCACAGCGTTGGTCGTCGGCTCGCTCGGGGTGGTGTACGGCGATCTGGGGACCAGTCCCCTCTACTCCATTCGCGAGGCATTCGAGAGTCCGTCACATCGCCTGACGGTCGACCGGCTGAACGTGTTGGGGTCCGTCTCGATCATCGTCTGGACGCTGACGCTGATCATCGCTGTGAAGTACGTGTTGTTGGTCCTACGTGCCGACAACAACGGCGAGGGCGGCATCCTGGCGCTCACTGCACTCATCAGGGGTCGCGATGCCCCCACGCAAGGGGCGCGAGTCAGGACAGGCGGATTGGTGTTGATCGGTCTGTTCGGAACGGCGCTGCTGTTCGGTGACGGCATGATCACCCCAGCGATCAGCGTGCTGTCCGCAGTAGAGGGGGTCGAACTGATCCGACCGGGACTCAGCTCTGCCGTGGTGCCGATCTCGGTCGTGATCCTGGTCATGCTGTTCGCCATTCAGCGTTTCGGGACTGGCACCGTGGGCCGCGTGTTCGGGCCTGTCATGGTCGTGTGGTTCATGGTGCTGGCCGTGCTTGGCACCATCAGCGTCGTTCGAACCCCGCAGATCATCCAGGCTGTCAACCCGATCCACGCCGTCCGATACTTCTCGCACAACGGTCGCAAGGGCTTCCTGTCGATGGGCTCGTTGTTCCTGGTGGTCACCGGAGGCGAGGCGCTGTATGCAGACATGGGCCACTTCGGCCGTCGGCCGATCACACGCGGTTGGTTCGCGGTCGTCATGCCGTCGTTGCTCGCCACCTATTTGGGCATCGGGGCGTTGCTACTTCGCGATCCGGCTGCGATCCGCAGCCCGTTCTTCCTGCTCGCTCCCGACTCGCTGCAACTGCCGCTCGTCGTCCTGGCCACCGCCGCCACGGTGATCGCCTCGCAGGCCCTCATCTCGGGCGTGTTCTCCCTGACATCTCAAGCCGTGCAACTCGGCTTCGCGCCGCGCACCCACATCGTGTACACGTCACCAACGGCGCGAGGGCAGATCTACGTGCCGTTGATCAACTGGAGCTTGATGGTCGCGTGCGTGGGTCTGGTCATCGCCTTCGGATCGTCCACCCGGTTGGCAGCAGCGTTCGGTCTGTCGGTCACAGGCACGATGTTCATCACCACCATCCTGTTCGCCGTGTACGCCCGACGCCGGTGGCGATGGAGTCCGGTGGTCACCGGTCTGATCGCCGGGGTCATCCTGCTCGTCGAGGGCGCGTTCCTCCTAGCCAATGCGTTCAAGATTCCCGACGGCGGATGGTTCCCACTGCTGGTCGGCTTGGTGATCGTCGTGCTGTTCACCACATGGAACACGGGCCGCAGTCTGGTGTCTGCGCGCATCGCCATCACTCGCACGCCGCTGAGCACGTTCATGTCGGGAGTTGCACGAGGCCACGTCGTTCGCGTTCCGGGCACCGCCGTGGTCCTGTACTCGCAACGAGAGACCACACCGCCCAGCCTGGCGGCCTTGGTTCGGACCACCGGCACGTTGCACGAGAACGTGTACGTGGTGGCGATCGTGATCGACGAGACACCACGGGTTCACCCGTCCAGGCG
>JANNFQ010000692.1:0-3755 GCA_031380045.1 Acidimicrobiaceae bacterium | reverse complement strand
ATTGCCACGCCTTCACGCCGACGCGTGGCGCGGGTTCTTTCGGGCAACGCCTCCCAACGCTGATCGCCGATCATTCGTCGCATGAACCGCTCGGCCGCTGCTTCTGGTGCGTCGGCCATGGCCACCGCCGCGCCGCCGGCTGTGTTGCCCGGCCACCACGGCATCCACGACAGCGGCGTCTCGTAGATGGCGATGGCGCTCACCAAGTGCTGATGGCGCTGGGCCGTGGCCAACGCGACGTTGCCGCCGTAGCTGTGCCCTACCAGGACGGCCGAGCGCCCGGCAATGACTTCGGCCAGATCGTCGACCTGGTCGGTCATCGTGAACGAACCGAACGACTTGAACGCACCATCGGCACTCGTCGTCATCGCCGAGCGTCCATATCCACGCCGGTCATAGCGCGCCACGCGGCACCGCCCGTCCAGCGCGCGACTGAGCTTCAGCATGCCCGACGAACGGTCCATCGAGCCATGGATCAGTACTACCAAGGGACCGCTTTCAGGACCAGCCTCGTCCGCCCACACGCGGTTGTTCACGATGCCGCCGTCACGAGACCTGCACGATGCGCAGCACGTCGGTGGCCGCGCCACCCGGTCGGTCGGGCGCACCGGCCAGCACCAGCACCACCTGCCCGGGCGAGACCAGACCACGGTGCACTGCGGTTTCGATGGCGTGCCACACCAGCTCGTCGGTCGAGTGATACGTATCCACGCCCAACGGCACCACGCCCCAGGACAGCGTCATGGTGCGCACCGTGCACGGGTCTGGCGACAGGCCGATCAACACTGGCGTGGGCCTGAAGCGTGCCATGGCCCGTGCCGTGCGACCCGACGTGGTGCAGCACAGGATGGCGTCGACACCGGCGTCGACTGCGGCCAGACCGGCAGCATGGGTGATGGCCATGGTGATGCGATCAGAGCCCTCGGACCACTGCCGCCGCTGGATGCGCCCAAGACGACTTCCCCATGCCGCGTAGCTGGCCTCGACCTCGGCCCGCTCGGCAATGCGCACCATCGATTCGACCACGCAGACTGGGTCATGGCCGATGGCCGTCTCGGCCGACAGCATCAACGCGTCGGTTCCGTCGAACACTGCATTGGCGATGTCACTGACCTCGGCACGCGTGGGCGCTGGCGCGGTGATCATGCTCTCGAGCATCTGCGTGGCGGTGATGACCGGCACACCCAGCTCGACACAGTGGCGGATGATGCGCTTCTGCAGATGCGGCACGTCCTCCAAGGGGCATTCGATGCCGAGGTCACCGCGGGCCACCATGATCGCATCGGCTTCGGCGGCGATCTCTTCCAGGGCCGACACAGCGGGCAGCGTTTCGATCTTGGCGATGAGGTGGGGGCGGTATGGCAACACGGCATCGCGCACCGCCGCCACGTCGGCCGCGGCGCGTACAAACGACACGGCCAGGAAGTCGACACCCTCTTTGGCCATCGCCAGGCCGAGGCGCAGATCCTCCTCGGTGGGCGTTCGCAGCCGCAACCGTTCGGCGGGGATGTGCACGCCTGGGCGTCCCTGCGTCGTACCACCGGTGATCACCTGGGTGAGTGCCTCGCGCTTGTCGACCGACACGACCTGCAAGCTGATTGCGCCATCACCCACGACCACCCGGTCACCAGGATGCAGATCGTGCAGCAGCGTCGGGTAGTCCACCTGGAACAACTGCGAGTCGCTGGCACCGTCGCCGGCGCGCAAGATCAACGATTGCCCGGCCACCAACAGCACTCCGTCCGCTGGCAACTGACCGGCGCGCACCTTGGGTCCGGGAAGATCGGCCAGCACGCCGACCACCAGACCGGTGCGCTCGGCAGCGGCGCGAACCGCGTGCAATCGGGCGATGTGCTCGTCGAGCGAGCCGTGCGACAGGTTCAGGCGGACGACATCGACACCGGCCACGAGCATGCGATCCAGCACCTCGGGCGACTCGCTGGCTGGCCCCAGTGTGGCGACGATCTTGGTGCGTGACTCCATGGCCTCTATTCAAGCCTGCTAAACGAGTGGCATGGAGCTGCTACTGATTCGACATGGTCTACCGGTACGCCGCGAATTGGAATCAGGAGCAGCCGATCCCGAGTTGTCCGAAGCGGGGGTGCAACAGGCGCAGCACCTCGCCCACTACTTGTCCACCGAACGTCTGGATGCTGTCTACGCCAGTCCCATGCGTCGAGCCTTTCAGACAGCTCAGCCGTTGGCCGCCTCGCAGGGCGTGCCGTTGGTGATCGTCGACGAGGTTGCCGAGTGGGACAGACACTCGAACGAGTACGTCCCGATGGAGGAACTGAAGGCCAGCGGCGACCCGCGATGGGAACTTGTGATGCGTGGCGAATGGCCAGCGCGCGAGGTGTCTCCCGATGAGTTCCGCACACAGGTGGTCGACAAGCTCGAGCAGCTCATCGCCGCACACAGCGGCCAGCGGATCGCCGTGGTGTGCCACGGCGGCGTCATCGCCGGCTACCTGACCCACATCCTCGGCATCGCCACGCCGCACGGGTTCTTCTACCCCAACTACACGTCCATCCATCGCGTGGCCGCGGCCCGAAGTGGCGAGCGCACCATCGTGACGTTGAACGAGACATCGCACCTGCGCAGCACCGGCCTGCCCATGGGTCTGTTCCAGGGGAGCTGACATGAACGACCCCATTGACGCCGGTACCGGACTGCACGACCTGATCTCGTACCTCGACTCGTCGCGGTCACCGTGGCACGCCACCAGTTCTGCAGCGCAACGGTTGATCGCCGCCGGATTCCAGCCGATGGAACTGGCCGACGACTGGAATCTGTTGCCGGCCGCAGGCTTCGTGGTGTCGGGCGCATCGCTGGTCGCGTTTCGGCAGGCATCGATCGAACCGCACCATCGCTCGACGCCCACGCCGTTTCGAATCATCGGAGCACACACCGACTCGCCCTGTCTGCGCGTGAAGCCACGTCCCGATACGGGCGCTCTGGGCTGGCGCCAGTTGGGTGTCGAGATCTACGGCGGCGTACTGCTGAACTCGTGGTTGGACCGAGATTTGGGCATCGCCGGACGAATCGTCACCACCGACGGCTCGGTCGCCGACATCATCATCGACGCGCCCATCTGCCGCGTGCCACAGCTGGCCATTCACCTCGACCGCAACGTGAACGACGGCGGTTTGGTGCTGGACAAGCAGCAACACCTCACGCCGGTGTGGGGCACCGGTACGCCGCGCGAGGGCGAGTTTCGCGAGTGGCTGGCCCAGCATGCCGACGTCGCACGCGACGAAGTTGCGTGGTGGGATCTGTGCCTGTTCGATTGCACCCCGGCGGCGGTCCTGGGCGCCGACCGCAGCCTGCTGGCCAGCGGCCGCCTGGACAACCAACTGTCGTGCTGGGCGGCGGTGAACGCGATGTGCGCCATCGAGTCGAGCGCCGACAGCCATTCGGTGATCGCCCTGTTCGACCATGAAGAAGTCGGCAGCGAAAGCAGCACAGGTGCTGCGGGACCCATGCTGGAGCACGTGCTCGAGCGGATCACGTTGGCCACGGGCGGCAGCCGGTCGGTGCACCTGGCTGCGCTGAGCGGTTCGGCATGCCTGTCGGCCGACAACGCGCACGCGGTGCATCCCAACTTCGCCGACAAGCACGACGCCAAGCATGGACCGCTGATCAACGCAGGTCCCGCTCTCAAGACCAACGCCAATCAGTCTTATGCGACCAATAGCGAATCGGCGGCAGTGTTCCGGCACGCCGCGGCGTTAGCTGGTGTGCCGGTGCAGTCGTTC
>JANNFQ010000676.1:0-2848 GCA_031380045.1 Acidimicrobiaceae bacterium | reverse complement strand
GCGATCAGCACCACCACGGCGACCACGGTCTCGCCGACCTGGCCGGTCTCGGGCACACAGGAATAGATCGCGAACTGGACGATGCCGATCAATGCGGGCACATGGCCCGGTGGCGGCAGCCGATCGGCCAGCACCGGTAGGGCCAGCGTGACGGCGATGAGGACCGCGACCGTGCCGACGGCAGCCCACCGGTGTTGCGACAACGACGAGGCATCCCAACTGCGCCACAGCACCACGCCTCCGGCCACCGCACCGAAGGCCATTGGCAACGTGAGGCCCACGTGGCCGATCCGGATCCGCACCGGGCAAGTGTGTCAGCCCACAGGATGGGCACGTAGTCTCGCCGGTGATGGGCATGACCGTGCTGTGCGTGTGCAGCTACAACCGGACGCGCTCGGTGATGATGGCGGCGCTGTTGCAACACCACCTTGCGCCGTTCGGCGTGGATGTGCTGGTGCACAGCGCAGGTACCCGGGCCGATGGTGGGCCACCCACGCGTGAGACAGTGAAGTTGCTGCGCAATCTGGGCATCGATGTGGGCGACCGCGTCGGCCGACCCATCGACCAGGCACTGGTGGCAGGCGCCGACCTGATCGTCACGGCCGAGCAGGAACACGTGATCAACATCGCCGGTCGTTGGCCCGCAGCCTTCTCGTCCACGTTCACCCTGCCCGAACTGGTGGAACGGACCCGTGTGACGGGTGCGCGCAGCGGCGCGCCGATCGATGATTGGAAGACGGCGTTGAACGACGGTCGCCCGGCAGGATTTGCGTACCTCGACGATCGAAGCTTCGGCGAGATCGACGACCCGACCGGTCGTGACCGTCGAACGTGGGCCGCGTCATTCGATCAGATCAACGACCTGACCAAACGGTTGGCAAAGGCCATCGTCTGATGGTGCAGGCGCGCCAACTGGTCAAGCGGGTCAGCAAGGCGGCCGATGTCGTTCTGGCGCGCGCCACCGGAGTGACCGTGCTGATCTACCACCGCGTGGGTGGCGGCAGCGACAGCGAGGTTGATCTGCCAGTCGAACAATTCGAGTCCCAGCTGCAGCATCTCGCGCAGCATGCCGATGTCGTCAGCCTGGACACCGCCGTTGCCGATCTGGCGGCGGGCATCGACGCCGGGCCGCGCGTCGTGATCACCTTCGACGACGGCACCGCCGACTTCACCGACCACGCCGTTCCGGCGCTGGCTCGGCACGGCCTGCCCGCCACGCTGTACGTCGCCACCAAGTTCATCGACGAGCAGGTCGAGTTTCCGTGGGGTGCGCCGCCGGCGTCGTGGGCGGCGTTGCGCGACGCCGCGTCGACCGGCCTGGTCACGATCGGGTCGCACACGCACTCGCACTGGTTGATGGACCGTTTGGAACCGTCGATGATCGTCGACGATCTCGACCGCTCGATCGAACTGATCACCGAGCACATCGGCACGGCTCCCACGCACTTCGCCTATCCGAAGGCGCTGCCCGGATCGGCGGTCGCCGAGATCGAGGTCCGACGCCGATTCGCCTCGGCCGCGCTGGCCGCGAGCCGCGTCAACACGGCCTGTGCGACCGATGTGCATCGCCTGTGGCGCACTCCGGTGCAGCGAAGCGACGGGCCGCGTTACTTCCAGGCCAAGGCCAGCGGTGGAATGCGCCTGGAAGGTCAGTTGCGTGCTCTGTCGGCCAAGGTGAAGTACCGGAGATCCACGCGATGAGCTCGCTGCCGGCCAAGCACCCCGGAACCCAACGCCTGGTGCACCTGACCACCACCGACATGAGCCTGGACTGGTTGCTGGGCCCGCAGCTGCAAGCGTTCGCGGCGGCGGGTTACGAAGTGGTCGGCATGTCGGCGCCAGGGCCACACGTCGCCCACCTCGAAGCAATGGGCGTTCGACACGTTGCGGTGCCCTCGTTCACCCGATCGAACAATCCGGTGCAAGACGTCCGTGCGTTCGTGCAGGTGGTGCGACTGCTGCGTGACGTGCGGCCCGACATCTTGCACACGCACAACCCCAAGCCCGGCATCATCGGTCGCATCGCCGGACGATTGGCGCGTGTGCCCCGCATCGTCAACACCCAGCACGGGTTGTACGCGCAACCGACCGATCGATGGCAGCGGCGCGTTCCGGTGTACATGGCCGAGCGCATCGCAGCCGCGTTCGGTCACGCCGAATTGGTGCAGAACCCGGAAGATGTCGAGACGCTGGTGCAGCACCTGCACATCCCCGAGCGCAAGGTGCACCTGTTGGGCAACGGCATCGACCTCGGACGGTTCTCGTGCGAGTCGGTTGCGCCCGACGCTCGCCAACGGCTGCGTGCACAGTGGGGGATCGGCGCCAACGAAATCGTGGTCGGTACCGTCGGTCGGCTGGTGCGCGAGAAGGGCATCATCGAGATGTTGGATGCCGCGCACCAACTGCGCGCCGACGGCGAGATCGTCCGCTTCGTGATCGTCGGCCCGGCCGACCCCGGCAAAGCCGATGCCATCGACGCAGCGATCACAGCGCGAGCGGTCGAGGACGGTGTGGTCTTCACCGGCGAGCGCACCGACATGCCCGAGTGCTATTCGACGATGGATCTGTTCATGACCGCCAGCTGGCGCGAGGGTTTTCCGCGCAGTGCGATGGAGGCCGCAGCCATGGGACTGCCCACCATCGGCACCGACATCCGCGGCAACCGGCAGGTGATCGACGACGGCGTGACGGGCATGCTGGTTCAGGTTCGGAACCCAGCGGCACTCGCCGGTGGGGTGCGGTCGATGCTGCAGCGTCGGAACACGTGGCCGCAGATGTCGGCGGCGGCTCGGGCGCGGGCGGCGAAGGAGTTCGACCAGTCACTGCAGATCGAACGCACGCTGGCCGC
>JANNFQ010000660.1:0-2061 GCA_031380045.1 Acidimicrobiaceae bacterium | reverse complement strand
CGCCGTGCTCGGCCACATCCGCAGCGCCGGCTTCACCTACACGCTGGCGCCGGGCGAGTACGGCGCCAACGCGGTCGACGAGTTCTGGCTCGACCGCAAGCTCGGTTTCTGCGAGCACTTCGCGGTCGCCTTCGTCGTCGTGATGCGCGCGCTGGACGTGCCGGCGCGCGTCGTTACCGGTTACCAAGGCTTCGACGCGACGCCGGTCGACGGCTACCACATCGTGCGCCAAAGCCACGCCCACGCCTGGGCCGAATATTGGCAAGCGGGGGTCGGCTGGATGCGTGCCGACCCGACGGCCGCGGTCGCGCCCGATCGCATCATGCGCGGCCGCAACCTGGCACCCGCGCCTGGCCTGGTGGCCGGTGCGCTCGGCAGCATGAGCCCGCAGTTGCTGGCCGACGAACTGGCCGACTGCCGCAAGCACAATCGCTTGCCGTCCGCGGTCGTCGTCGTGGACCTGTACGGCCAGTGCACCGACTACGACCCGATCATGGCCGAGTGTCGCGAGTTGGGCATTCCGGTTGTGCAGGACTCGGCCGAGTCATTGGGCGCCGCGTACAAGGGTCGGCCCGCCGGCACACTCGGCGACATCGGCATCTTCTCGTTCAATGGCAACAAGATCATCACCACCAGCGGTGGCGGCATGTTGCTCAGCCCGTCGCTGGACGTGGCCGAACGAGTGCGCTACCTGGCCACGCAGGCCCGCCAGCCTTCGGTGCACTACGAGCACACCGAGGTGGGTTACAACTACCGCCTCTCCAACATCCTGGCTGCGCTGGGCCGGGGCCAGCTCAGCCGGCTGCCTACGTTCATCAAGCGCCGCCGTCAGGTCAACGAGATGTACCGCGAGTTGCTGGCCGACGTGGAAGAGTGCGCGTTCATGCCGGTGCCCGACTGGAGCGACTGGAACGGGTGGCTCAGCTGCGCGGTGTTCGCCGTGCCCGGGGTCAGCCATCGCGTGCACAACGCGTTGGTGGGCAGCGAGATCGAGTCGCGCCCGCTGTGGAAGCCGATGCACCGCCAGCCGGCGTTTGCCCAGTGCCGCAGCCGCATCGACGGCACCAGCGATTACATCTTCGACCTGGGTCTGTGCCTGCCCAGTGGCAGCGCATTGACCGACGACCAGGTGTTCGAGGTCGCATCCATCGTTCGCAGCAAGATCCGCTCGAAGGCCCGCGCGTAACCACGCGGATCTAGAGTTCTGCGAACCGCGAAGGGCGCTCACCACATGGAATCAACCTCGATCCTCGCCGCGGCACGCCGGCGATGGTGGGTCATCGTGTTGCTGGCCGCGCTGGGTGCGGGCGTTGGTGCCATCCCGTCGTCGCAGAAGAGCGTCGACGCCACCACGCAATGGCAGGCCAGCCACACGTTGCTGTTGTCCACCACCTCGCTTGGCGACAGCGTGTTCAACGATCCCGTGGCCTTCAACCAGTTGCAGTTGTTCGCAGTGACCGGCGAGGTACCGCGCCGCGTCGCTCAGAAGTTGAACTATCAGGGTGTGCCGGCCGCTTTGGCTGCTCAGGTCACCGTCACCATCGACACCAGCAATGCCGCGCTGCGCATCAGCACCACCCAGACCACCGCCGATCAGGCGGTGACCATCGCCGATGCCTTTGCCGACGAGCTGGTCTCGTACCTGGCCGAACGCCAGGACGCTCTTCAGGCCGACCGCGAGGCCGCGTCACTGGCACGACTGGATTCGTTGCAGACCGAGATCGAGGCGCTCGAGCCCAAGGTGCTGGCCAACCCCAACGATCAGGTGTTGGGCGCCCAGCTCGAGGCACTGCGGCGCCAGTACTCGTCCGAGTTCGAGGGCTACCGGCAACTGCAGGTCGACCAGGGGCAGATCCAGCTGACCACGCTCGAGCGAGCGCAGCCGATTGCCATCACTGCCCAGGGTCTGTCGGCGCCGAAATCACGCAGCGGCCGGGGTGTGCTGGCTGGCCTGGTCGGCGCCGTCGCCGGTCTGGGCGTGGCCATTCTGTGGGCTCGTGCCGATCGCCGCATTCGCACCCGAGCCCAGGCCGAGGCCATCTTCGGGTTGCGCAGCCAGGT
>JANNFQ010000610.1:0-6699 GCA_031380045.1 Acidimicrobiaceae bacterium | reverse complement strand
CGATGCTGCGGTCGGCAAAGCGTTCCCATCCGAAGGTGGTTGCAGCCTCGACCGACAGCACCGGCACGCCCGCCGGGAACAGCGAGGCGCGGTAGTTGGGGTCTTGACGCGCAAGGCGATCCCACGAAGGCAGGCTGACGACCGAGACGGCAATGCCGTCGGCGCCCAACTGCTTGGCCGCGTCGATGGACAACGACACCTCGCTGCCTGTGGCCACGATGACCAGCGCCGGACGGTCGACAGCGTGCACCACAGCACCGCCGCGTTCGACAGCGCTGCCGTCGGTGCACACCGTGATGTTCTGCCGGGACAGCACCAGCGCTGTCGGCCCGTCGTGTTCTACGCAGGCGCGCCACGCCGCAGCGGTTTCGTTGGCGTCGGCGGGCCGGATGACCTGCAGGCCGGGAATGGCACGCAATGTGGCGACGTGCTCGACCGGCTGGTGCGTGGGACCGTCTTCGCCCACGCCGACCGAGTCGTGGGTGAACACGAACACGACCTTGGCGCGACTGAGGCTGGCAAGGCGCACCGGCGGTCGCATGTAGTCCAGGAACACGAAGAACGTGCCGCCTGCCGGCAGCACGCCGCCGTGCATGGCCATGCCCACCATGGTGGAACCCATTGCGTGCTCGCGAACGCCATAGTGGATCTGGCGGCCGCCGGGGTCCTTGGCCGACTGTGCGGCTTGGCCGGTCAGCTTGGTGCCGGTGTTGCCGGTGAGGTCGGCGGCGCCGGTCATCAGCCCCGGCATGAGGTGCAGGGTGGCGTTGAATGCCTTTTCGATGGCAACTCGCGTGGCGATGCTGTCGCCCAACTCGAAGTGGGGGAGTGCCTCGATCCAACCAGCCATGCCTGTGGCTTGCCAGCAGGCGTCCCATTCGGCGCGATCGTGGGGCACTGTGTCCATCCGGGCCTGCCACGCGCTGCGCTCTGACGCGCCGCGTTGTGCAGCATGCGCCCGGTAGGCGTCGACCAGTTCGGTCGGTGCCCAGAACGGCTCGTCGGGGATGCCCATGACGGCCTTGGTGCTGGTGACGTCGGCCGCCTTGAAGGGGTTGCCGTGCGCGTGCGGATCGTCGGTCAGGGTGGGGCTGGGGAAGCCGATGTGCGTGCGCAGGATGAGCAGTGTTGGCCGTTCGGTCTCGGCGATGCCGCGGCGCAGCGCGGCCTCGAGCCCGTCGATATCGTCGGCCATCTCGCCCAGTTGTTCCACATGCCAGCCGTACGCGGTGAAGCGTCCCTGCACGTCGTCGCTGTACGACAGGGCGGTATCGCCGTCGATGGTGACGTGATTGTCGTCGTACACGCACACCAAACCGCCAAGGCCCAGGTGTCCGGCCAGCGAGGCCGCCTCGTGGCTGACACCTTCCATGAAACATCCGTCGCCGGCGATCACGAAGGTGTGGTGGTCGATGAGCTCGTCACCGAACTGCGCGCGCAGGCGACGCTCGGCGATTGCCATGCCCACTGCGTTGGCGAACCCCTGACCGAGCGGCCCGGTGGTCACCTCGACGCCCCGCGTGTGCCGGGCCTCGGGGTGCCCGGGGGTGGCCGATTCCCACTGGCGGAACGCCTTGATGTCGTCCAGTTGCAGCCCATAGCCGGTGACGTACAGCAGGGCGTACTGCAGTATGGACGCGTGTCCGTTCGACAGCACGAAGCGGTCGCGATCGGGCCATTCGGCATCGGCTGGGTCGTGGCGCATGATGCGGCTGTACAGCACGTGGGCAAGTGGAGCCAGCGCCATGGCCGTTCCCTGATGGCCGCTGTTGGCGGCCAGCGGTGCATCCATCGCGAACCCGCGGATGAGCGAGATGGCCTGACGATCGTGTTCGGGACTCAACGGCACGGCGTCGACTGTACCCGTCTGACGCTGGGTGACACTTCGAGAGTCGACCGTTCAGCCGACCGGTGGCAGCAGGGTCAGCGGCACCAGATGCCATGCTCCGCGATCGACCCGACAGTGGGCGAAGATCTGCCGGTATTCGGCGAACTCGAGGTCGCCGCGGACCAACCGGTAGGTGAACTTGCCGGGATCAACGGTGAACGGGCTGACGTTGCGCGCCACCTGCTCGTCGGCTTCGTCGGGGCCGTTGCGGAACACCACCTCGAACACGCCCGACCCGGTCTCGTCGGCAGGGCAGTAGATGAGCGCAACCAGGTGTGGCGACACGGTGACCGGAACCGGTGACGGAGCGGCCATCGAGAACATCGCCCCCGTCAGGTCGATGCGGGTGGACGGTCCGGGCGCCTGGCGCATCTCGAAGTTCTCGACGAACAGTGCGGAAACGATCTGCATGTGGGCGAGGGTACCTTTGCCTCCATGGGCTACAACGCCGCGCCGCCCGGATGGTGGCAATCGTTCGTCGGTGCCCTGCCGGCACGTACGGGCAAGTTGGCGGTCACTCGCCTGGACGGCAGCCCCCACGTGGCGCCAGTGTGGGTCGACCTCGACGGTGACGATCTGGTTTTCATGACCTCGGCCGACACCATCAAAGGCAGATCCATTCTGCGCGACGGTCGAGTGGCGATGTGCTTCGACGACGATCGACCCCCGTTCTCGTTCGCCACACTGTCCGGTACGGTCACGACCTCCACCGACCCTGACGAACTGCTGCACTGGGCCACACGCATCGCCGCCCGATACATGGGCGCCCAACAAGCCGAGGCCTATGGACGGCGCAACGCCGTGCCACCCGAGATGGTGGTCCGGCTGCATGTGCAGCACGTCTCGGCCAAGGTGGACGTAGCCGGCTGATCGTCAACCAGCAGGCGCCGCGGGGGCGGCATCAGGCTGTTGCGCACTCGTCTTCTTCGCGTCACCCGATCCGCCCACCACCCGAGCGTGAATCTCTTGGGTCAGCTCGTGGATCGCCTTCACCACGCGGTCGGCCTCGAGGTTGGTCTCGTAGTCGTGGCGTGCCAACTCTGAACTGATCTGGTCTTCTCGCCTCGCGGCGATCAGCAAGATGGCGCCCTGCATCGCCGCCAGGCACGACAGGATCAGGTTCAGCAGGATGAACGGGTACTCGTCGAAGCCGACATCGCGGTTCGCCACCATCCATCCGGCCAGGAACGTCAGTGCGCCGAACACGAAGCCCCACGAGCCCATGACGGTGCGCATCTTGTCGGCGGCGCGCTCGCCACGCGTCAGTTCGTCCGTGCCGCGGACGCCTGGATGGTGGTGCCACTGCGGGATGGTACGACGCACTGTTCCGCTGTGCCTGTCGTCTGTGTCCATGAACCGAGCCTATGGCTCTAGTAGGCGGGTTCTCCGGCCACCCAGGTCTGCTTGACATGCAGCTCGGAGTCCAGCGCGACCAGGTCGGCGCGCATGCCTGCGGCAATGGCACCTCGATCGGTGAGACCGATGCGTCGCGCCGGTGCGGTGGAGGCCGCGCGCACTGCGTCATCCAGTTCGATGCCCGCCGCGACGCAGTTGCGAATGGCCGCGTCCATGGTCAGCGCGCTGCCGGCCAAGGTGCCATCGGGCAACCGGGGAGCGCCGTCGCGCATGGTCACACCGATCGATCCGACGCGGCCCGAGCGCCACGCAACTGCGTCGGTCACCAGAACGGCGCGCGGTCCCACGGCGGCGAACGCCAACTGCACCACACTGGGGTGCACGTGAATGCCGTCGGCGATGATCGAGACAGCCACTCGAGGCTCGGTCATCGCGAACACGGCGACGCCGGGCTGGCGATGATGCACGCCGCTCATGGCATTGAACAAGTGCGTCACCAGGCCAGCGCCGGCATCGACAGCCGCCCCGAACTGCGCGGCGTCGGCGTGAGTGTGCCCCACAGCAACCAGCACACCGCGTTCTGTCAGCAGGGCCACGGCCGCGGGTGCATCGGGTTGTTCGGCGCCCAAGGTCATCAGGCGCACGTGATCGGGCAGTTCGTCGATCCACTCCATGTCGATGGAAACGATCAGGTCGGGGCGATGGGCCCCGGCGGCTGCGCCCAGGAACGGGCCCTCGAGGTGCGCGCCGATGATGTGCGGTCGGCCGGCTGCAGGACGGTCCATCGCTGCCGCGATCCGCCCAAGCGGCGCGCCGTACCCATCGAGCGGCATCGTCACCAGGGTGGGGCACCACGATGTGACGCCTTGTTGCAGCAACAGGTGGTCCAGCCGTGTCCAGTCGTTTCCGTCGGCTGTGGAGATGTCGACATCGTCGATGCCGTTCACCTGCAGATCGACGAAGCCCGGCACCAGGGTGAGGTCGGGTACCGGCCCTGCCGCCGACTCGACAGCGCTGATGGAACCGCTATCCACGTGAACCACGCAGCGTTCACGCCAACCGTTGGCAGTCAGCACGCGGCGCGCCGCGATCGATGTCATGCGGCGCGTCAGACCGGCTGTCGTTCGCGGCGCGGCGCTGCCAATCGCAATTCGGACAAGCGCACTTTGGCGAGGTGTGTGATCAGCAGGAAGCGCACCACCCACCAACCTGGATCGATCTCGAACCACCGGTGCGACAGCTTGGCCGAGGTGGGCGCCGCGTGATGGTTGTTGTGCAGGCCTTCGCCGGCAGTCAGAAACGCCAGCCACTGCAGGTTGCCGGCTCGGTTGGGGTAGGGCCGCCGACCGAAGTGGTGACCGATGGCGTTGACGGCCGCCGAGCCGCCCAGGTAGATGTTGACGTGCACGAACGCGGCCAGCAGGCCGATGGTGGGCCCGAACACGACCACCAGCACGGCGATGCCGATCGCCAGGCCGAACAGCGCGTGGTCGTAGAACCAACGGTCGGCTCGGGTGGCTGGGATGTCTTTTGCGTACCGGGCGATGGTGTCGGGATTTGCGGCCTCGTGGCGGTACAGCTGCACGTTCGACCGCTGCACCTTCCACCAGCCCAGCAGCACCGGCGAGTGCGGATCGCCAGGCACGTCGGTGAACGCGTGGTGCTTGCGGTGCACGGCCACCCACTGACGCGGGCGAATGCCGGTGGTGATCCATTGCAGGAACCGGAACGCCTGCACTGCCGGGCGGCGCATGACCAGTGCCCGGTGGGCCAGGCCGCGGTGCAAGTACACGGTGGTACAGGCATTGGCGATGAACGAAACAGCAAAACCGACGAGCAGAGCTGTGAGGCTGATGCGCAGCATCGGGCCACCGTAGCAGCGTCTGCCTACTGGTCGGTAGGGATGCGGATCCGGTCGCTATGCTCGGTTGCATGGTCGATCAGCACGGTGAGCAGCTGTCGACCCGCGAACAGATTCTGGTCGAGGCCATCAGCTGCTTTGCCGAGGGCGGCTATGACGGCACCTCGCTGAATGACATCGCGGCTGCTGTGGGCATTCGCCGCCAGAGCCTGCTGCATCACTTCCCGTCGAAAGAACAATTGTACGGCGAGGTCTTCGAGCGCATGCTGGGCGACTGGATCACCCGCCTGGCCGATGTCATCGAGACCGATGCTCGCGGCTTCGACAAGGTCGAGACCGTCCTGCAGGCCGGATTCGATTTCTTTGCCGACAACCCGTCGTATGTGCGGTTGGTACGTCGCGAGGCCATCGACGGCGGTGCCCACCTGGGCATCGATCTGGCCGCAGCGCTGCGACCCATCTGGGACCGCAGCCTGGCGTTCTTCCAGCGCGAGATGGACGCGGGTACCTTCCGCCGTCACGACCCCGAGCAGCTGTTGCTCACCGGCTATGGAGCGCTGCTGAGCTACTTCTCGGATGCGCCGTTCCTTGCCGGCCTGTTGGATGTCGACCCACTGGGTCGCGATGCCATGGAACGTCGGCGCGACCACATCGCCTCGTTCTACAAAGTCGCCCTGACCCCTCAGCCCTGATCGACTCGATCGGAAACTTCCAGCCGAAGCTGTCCCACTACGACCACGGCCGTCGTGGTCAGCGTGTGACACCTTCCCCAAGTTGGGCGATCAGGGGTGTCGATGACATAGCCCTGTTCGTCCAACACGTCGGCCGTCGTGAACTCGAGGACGATGTGGCCTGTCTGTTGCAGGCCGTTCCGTCGACGCGCGTCTCGCTGACGGTCGGTGTCGCTGACGTGACCAGCCTGCCCGACACCTCCACGATGATCTTCGTGTCCGGAAACTGGAAGTCGACCCGCGCGATTCGTTTGCCATCGACGCGATGCACCACTTGGCATGTCGGCCTGGGGAGGCCGGCCGTTCGCACGAGCTCCAGAAATCGACGCTCGAGATACGAGTCGCCACCGCTGTCCAGCAACAGGCCGCGGACCTGCAGCCGCCAATCGACCACGGTTGCCCGATGTCGCCAGATGCCGGGCGCAACCGACAGCCACAGACCGTGGTCCAGCAGACGGCACCATTGCCCGGAAGTCATCACGCTGGCGATATCTGTTCGGTCGATGAGGTGATGTTTGCGCTGGGCCAGTTCGATGAGTTGTTCGTCGATGTTCATACTGCAATGAGCGACATCGGCGACTGCGATTCGGAAAGAGCGGACGGTGTCCTACTCCGACCACGACGGCCGTGGTCGGAGTGGGACAGCTTCCGGGAGCTCGGTGCTGGATTGGCTCGGTGAGCGACGGTCACGCGGGCTACCGTCGCCCGCCATGGCCAGCCAATTGGATCACCACGGGAGGGCCGCGTGAGTCGGGCCGACGGACATGCGGCGTTGGTCGACGAGGATGCCGTTGCCGAGGGATGGATCGTGAAGCGTGGTCGCACCACGGTCTTCTGCGAAAGCGAAGTCGTCGGCGCGATCA
>JANNFQ010000608.1:0-20076 GCA_031380045.1 Acidimicrobiaceae bacterium | reverse complement strand
GAGGTCGCGAACCACAGCGCGATGGCGGCCAGCCAGACCGCCGCCTCTCTGAGCTTCTCCCTGTCGGACGAGGCAGGTGAAAACATCGGCTCGCCTTCGGGCTGATACACGAACCAGCCACCCGGTGATTCGGTTCTCAGTAGTTCGTTGACGGCTATCGCAGCCACTGCAAGGGTCGCGCCAATCACGACGCAGACCAAGACTCGACGATCGCGACTCACATCAGCAGTGCCGCACGGCAGTGCTGATGTCGACGTTCCGATCGGCAGTTGTTCCGGTGATCGGGGAGGCTTTGGACCTGTTGCTCGACGAGTGCCCGCGCCTGAAGCCTGCAGGGACTCGGTGCGCGACCGCTCACAGTACGTTGAGGGTCATGCGACGTCCGAAGGGTTCGGCTGATCGTTGTCGTGCTCTGGCAGACGGGATCGCACCGTTCACGGCGCCGCCGCGCCGCAATCGCAGAGTTGCCGGCAGTCGCTCAGGCGCTCCTCTTTCTGGGCGGTGGCTGGTTGGGCGCTGCGGTTGCAATCACTCTGCGCGGTGTGGATGGCTTCCTGCTGTACCTGCTCGACTCTCGGACCGCCCCAGAGGGCGAACGCGACGACGATCTTGGGTAGGGGCTACATCGTGCAGGTGGTGCGGAACTGCCGCTCGGCGCAGACGTGTCTCAGAGACCGGATGCCCACTTCAGGATGATTCGCGCCCGTGTCCGCAGGCCGTGTCCGCGTAGTTGGTCATGGAGAGGCTTGTCATCAGTCGGTCGATGCCTGCCCTTGAACAGGAACCAAACCGCAACGGCCAGCCGGAAGGCGCCAACGGTCACGAGGACGACGATTTCCGCGGCGCCAGGCTAGGGACTCGCCCGAGCTGCCACTCGGTGCTCCTTGTTCTGCGCCCCCCGATCCCGAGTTTCGTCGTGAGCGTCTCAGTGGGCACGATGCGCTCTCCGGATGGAGGGCGAGTGTCTGCGCGATGAACTAGTTCTGGGGGTGACAGCAGATACCGGTTCAATCTGGTCGTGATGGCGTTCGCTACCGGTTGTCTCGCCGCCGTTCCGGAAAATGCCGTGATGTTGCTGCCGGGCATCGGGCTGCTTGTAGGGCTCGTGATGCGGTACCGGCACTGGCTTGTCGCTGGCCGACCGCCATCAAGGTAGAGGACGATCCGGCAGAGCTCGATTGAGTTGTCGGACTACGAAGCCCTGACCGGGGCGGGAACTGCAGATCTGCGGCGATGTTCGGTGCTCGCAATCACATCGATGGGGTCTCTGCGCTGGAGCCGAGCGTTCCTGAACTAAATGCCCAGCCCAATTGCTGCTCGATTGGCGGCGATGACGTCACCCGCGTCGAGACCACTTTCGTCTGTCTGGCATACGCCCGAACCGAGGAGGCACCCGCATGTCGAGATCCGCGCTGAGGCATGTGCGTCAATGGTGGCCGGTGCCGGCCTTGCTGGCCACTACGATCGTGGCGCAGCAGATCTACCTCCACGACCGGTACGAAGTCTCCGGCCATGCGGCCGAGCATCTCACCAGCGCCACGGTGGTGTTCCCTGCGTTCGCCCTCATCGCGATCCTGCTGTTCGTGACGCCGCTGGCTCGTCGTCAACCGTTGGTGCTCGTTGCCTGCGCGGTGTGGCTGGGCAGCACGGTGATGGTGTTCATCGGCAACGTTCGCGTGGTCGACACACTCGTCCGGAACGGCCTGGCCGATGTGCCGACCTCACAGCTCGTGATGACCGACACCATCCACTCGGCGCACAACCTGGCCAACGCTGCGCCATGGCTGGGTGTGCTCGGCGCGTTGGCCGTGGTCGGATCGCTGTGGCGGCGCGACCACATCAGCGGTCGCGTGGCAGCGGGCGCGGCGGTGCTCAGTGTGATCTTCCCCCCGTGGATCTTCCCAGGGGCCGGAGTACCGGTGGTGATCATCGCGTGCTGCATCGCACACCACCGACTCGTCAGCCGCGGTCGTCAGCGCGTCGAACCTCAGCCAGCCACAACGGTCACGTCCACTCGGACATGAAGTCTCGGACATGAAGTCTCGGACATGAAGTATGGTGCTCAGGTCTGCAGGGGCAGCACGGTCTGGGCCAGCCAATCGAGCTCGGCCTGCCAGTGCGTGGTTCGGTGCACGGGGCGCACGACGAACTTCGAAAGGCCTTGATCAACGAGGCGATCGATCAGTTCGCACAGCTGTTGTGCTCCGATCGGCAGGATCTGCTCCAGCGACTTGTCGGGGCGACGCGCTCGCAGGGCAGCAACCGTCGACTCGTCGGGTTCGGTGCGGGCATAGGGAATGCTGAGCCCGAAATGCTCGGGGTCGATCGTGCGATCGGCTTCGGTTGCGGCCTGCACGATGTGATCGACGGCAACACGCGCCTCGGTCGGCGTCAACGCTGCACCCAGCCAGCCGTCGGACAAACGACCCGCCCGCCGAAGGGCCAGCGGACCGACACCGCCCAGCCAGATCTCCAGCGGATCCTGTAGAGGCAGGGGACGAACGGCCACATCGTCGACCGTCTCGCCGCTCCACCAACCACGCAACATCGGGATGATCTGGTCCAGCTGTTGGCCTCGGCTGGCGTCGCCGATGCCCAATGCCTGACGCTCGCCGGGCTGATCCAGCCCGGGCACCAGACTGAGCAGCAATCGCCCGCCGCTGAGCCGATCGAGCTGGGCCAGTTGCTTGGCCAGGATCATCGGATTGCGTCCGAACGGCACCAGGTTCGCACCCAACTTCAGCCTGCTGGTATGCCCCGCCGCGTGCGCCAGCCCGATCAGCGGATCGACATACGGCGCCATGGGAACGTCGGACAGCCAGATCGTGTCGAAGCCCAATCGCTCCAGCGCGTCCACGAAGTCGGGTAACACGATCTGGTCCCACGACTCGACCGGCGGCGACACCGCAATACGCACCTTCATCCGGGCAACCTATCGATCGGGATCGACCGGTGGTGATCCCAGCCTGGCACCTCCTGAATTCAAGGACCCGGGTGACGACCCGCCGGTAGGCTCGTCACCCGTGCCCGAGTTCCAGACCAGCCCCGGGATGCGCGACATCCTGCCTCCCGAGTCGGCGCGCTGGCGTCGATTCGTCCAGGTGTTCGCGCACGTCACAGAACGGGCCGGTTACGGGCAGGTCATCTCGCCGCTGCTCGAAGACCTGGGCGTGTTCCAGCGACTCGGTGACGCCACCGATGTGGTCACGAAAGAGATGTACGACTTCGTCGACAAGGGCGGCCGCCACATCGCCTTGCGCCCCGAGCTGACCGCATCGGTCTGCCGAGCGTTCGTGCAGCATCGGCCGGCCACACCGTGGAAGGTCTGGTACACCGGTTCGCAGTTCCGCTACGAGAAGCCACAGCGTGGCCGTTACCGCCAATTCGATCAGGTCGGCATCGAAGTGCTGGGCGCCGACGATCCGTATCTCGATGTCGAAGTCATCGCGCTCGGCTGGGAGTTCTACGCCACGCTCGGTCTGCAGCAGGTCAGGTTGTTGGTGAACAGCCTCGGCGAGCCCGACGATCGCGCTCGCTACGTGGCCGCGTTGTCGGCACACTTCGAGGCCAACATCGACGCGCTCACGTCCGAGAGCCGGATCACGCTGCAGAAGAATCCCCTGCGCGTGCTGGACAGCAAGCGTCCGCCCGACGCTGAGGTCATCGCTGCCGCGCCCCTGATTGCCGACTTCTACAGCGACGAGGCCGCCGCCCACTTCGAAGCGGTGCAGACCGGTCTGCGGGCGCTCGACATCCCGTTCGTGATGGACAGCAAGTTGGTGCGTGGCCTCGACTACTACCGACGCACCACGTTCGAGTACCAGGGCCTGACACTCGACTCGGCCCAGAACGCACTGGGCGGCGGCGGGCGCTACGACGGTCTGGTCGAATCCTTGGGCGGGCCGCCCACGCACGGCATCGGCTTCGCGCTCGGCCTGGATCGCACACTGTTGGCATGCGATGACGAAGGCGTGTTCGCCGCTGAACCCACTGCCATCGACGCTTTCGTCATCGACACCACCGGCGGGCTGGAAGCGGTCCAGTTGACCGGTCAGCTGCGTGCCGCGGGCTACGCGGCCGAGCGCGCATTCGAGAACCGCAGCATGAAGAGTCAGATGAAAGCCGCCGACCGCAGCGGTGCCACGTTCGCCGTCATCGTGGGCACCAACGAGCTCGCCGAGGGCACCGTGGTGCTGCGGCCGCTGCGTGCCGAACGCACCGCAACCGGCCAGACGGGTGACGGACAGTCCACCGTTGCCCGCAACGAACTGATCGACCACCTGAAGAAGGCCCTTCCATGATCGACTCCCAATCCACCAGTACCGCGATGCGCACACATCAGTGCGGGTTCCTGCGGCCCGAACACATCGCCCAGACCGTCAGCCTGTGCGGCTGGGTCGCGACGCGACGCGAGCACGGCACGCAGCTGGCGTTCATCGACGTGCGTGACCACAGCGGCGTCATGCAGTGCGTCGTCGACAACTCGGTCGACGTGCGCGCCGAGTACGTGGTGCGGGTCACGGGCGTGGTCGCGGCCCGCCCCGCTGAAAACGTCAACGACCGTCTGCCCACCGGCGGGGTCGAGTTGCAGGACTGCGTCGTCGAGGTGCTGAACGAGGCCGAGCCGCCCCCGTTCCCCATCGGCGAGCGCGCCGACACGGTCGCCGAGACCACTCGGCTGCAATATCGCTTCCTCGACATCCGCCGCGAACGCATGCAGCGCAACCTGCGCATCCGCTCGGGCGTCAACTCGGCCATTCGCAGCGCCATGGAACTGCAGGGTTTCGTCGAGGTCGAGACCCCGATGCTGGTGCCCAGCACGCCAGAGGGTGCACGCGAGTTCATCGTGCCCAGCCGCCAGCAACCCGGCTCGTTCTACGCGCTGCCGCAGAGCCCGCAACTGTTCAAGCAGTTGCTGATGGTGGCCGGCATCGACCGGTACTACCAGCTGGCTCGCTGCCTTCGCGACGAAGACCTGCGCGCCGACCGCCAGTACGAGTTCATGCAACTCGATGCCGAGATGAGCTTCGCCTCACAAGACGACGTACACACCGCCATCGGCGCGGCCGTGGTCGCCGCAGCCCGTTCGGCCGGCCAAGAGCCGGGCGACATCGTGAAGATCACGTGGCACGAAGCCATGAACCTGTACGGCAGCGACAAGCCCGACCTGCGGTTCGGCATGCTGTTGACCGAACTGACACAGGTGTTCGCCGGCACCGAGTTCAAGGCCTTTGCCGGAGCCCCGACCATCAAGGGCATCAATGCCAGCGGCAAGGCTGCCGAGTTCGGCCGCAACAAGCTGGACGCGTTCACCGACAAGTCCAAGAAGATGGGTGCCAAAGGGCTGGTGTGGATGAAGGTGGCCGCCGACGGCACGCTGGAATCGCCGGTGGTCAAGTTCCTGTCCGACACCGAGCAGGCGGCTCTGAAGGCAGCCCTGAACGCACAGCCAGGCGACCTGCTGATGATCGTCGCCGACGAATGGGCGATGACGTGCGAGGCGCTGGGCACCTTGCGCAACGACATCGGCCGCCCGCCAGTGCACGAGGGGCCGTACCGGTACTTGTGGGTCGTCGACTTCCCCCTGTTCGTCGGTGTCGACTCGGTCACCGGCCGCCCCAAGCCCGGCCACCATCCGTTCTGTCAACCTCACCCCGACGACCTGCATCTACTCGAGAGCGATCCGCTGAAGGTGCGCAGCCAGGCATACGACCTGGTGCTGAACGGTTGGGAGCTCGGTTCGGGGTCCATCCGAATCCACCAGCCCGAACTGCAGTCGCGAGTGTTCCGCCTGCTGGGCATCGACGACCAGGAAGCGCAGAAGCGGTTCGGGTTCTTCCTGAACCCGTTCAAGTACGGCGCCCCGCCTCACGGTGGCTTCGCCTTCGGCATCGACCGCCTGGTGGCCATCCTGGCGGGCGAAGAGAACATCCGCGAGGTCATCGCCTTCCCGAAGACCCAGTCGGGCATGGACCCGATGACCAACGCCCCGACCCCCGTGGACACCAAGCAACTCGACGAACTAGGCATCCGAGTCCTGCCGCCCAAGCTCTGACAGCCCCCCAACCTTTCCCCGTCACTTCCCCCAGACACAACAGCGTGTGAACACCTCGAACCCACCCGTGGGTCGAGACCGTGCACACGCCGAGTTTGGGAGGTCTCGGGATGGGTCTCGAAGATTGGGCCGAGAAGCGTGATGGTCTGCTGACCACCAAGGTGGCGCGCACCAGCGTCAGCAGTCGGCAGGTGGTGCGACGAAAACAGGCGGGCATCTGGCGACCGGTGCGCCGCGGGGTGATGGCGGTGGGTGGGTCGCCTCGATCGTGGCAGCAGGAGGTGCGTGCCGTGCTGCTCAGTTGCGGCCTGGCCGTGGTCGCCTCGTACTGGACCGCCGTGCGATTGCACGGCGGAACAGTGCCGAAAGATCGCGCCGAAGGAATCCACGTGTCGGGTTCGCCGTACCGGATGGTGCGCATGGCCGGCGTGGTGCACCATCGCTCGGGAACGTTCATCGACGATGACCTTGTCAAGCGTGCAGGAATGCGGTGCACATCCACGGTGCGCACTGTCATCGACATCAGCGGAGCGCTCTCGGTCAAGGAGTTGGGCAAGCTCGTCGACGACTTTCTGCGCCGCAAGGTGGTGGACCTCGACGACCTGCGAGCGCGGGTCAGCGCCATGAGACCGGCGCCCGGACGTTCGATCAAGACGCTTCGTGCAGTGTTGGCGGCTCGCATTCCGGGCTATGAAGCCGGCGACAGCCATCTCGAAACACGGATCGCCCTGCTGATCGCCGGCGGTCGCATCGGTCAGCCGATCCACCAGTTCCGCATTGCATTCGGAAGCATTCGGTACCGGCTGGACTTTGCCTATCCCGAGCAGAAGGTCTACTTGGAGGGCAACGGTTTCGGCTGCCACTCCATCGCCTCCGACCTCGACAACGATGCGCGACGCCAGAACCACATGGTGATCGACGGATGGCGCCCGGTGGAGCTGACCTGGCGCATGACGGACGCCGAAATCCTGACCACCCTGCGCGCCGTCGGCCTGGCGGCGGCCTGAGCCGTCCCCCAAAACTGCGTGTGCACACTTTCGACTCAACGGTGGGGCGAGAGTGTGCACACGCTGGGGCTGGGGGTACGGTGAGGTCGTGGCGGGGCAGCATTTCCGGGCAGGAGTGGTGATTGTCGTGCGGCACCCTGATCTGCGACGGGTCCTTGCCTTCGAGCGCGCCGATGCCGTCGGCAGCTGGCAGCTACCGCAGGGTGGGCTGGATGCCGGTGAGGAGCCGATCGAGGGCGCGTGGCGCGAGTTGATGGAGGAGACATCGCTGGGCGAGACCGAGTGCGTCGCCCGGGCCGAGTTCCCCGAATGGGTCGTGTACGAGTGGCCCTCCGACGTCATGGCCGAGCACGGCAAGGACGGCAAGCGCCGTGGCCAGGTGCAACGCTGGTTCCTGTTCGACGCGGTGGCTGCAGACATCGAACCCCGCCCCGACGGCAGCGAATTCGTCGCCTGGCAGTGGGTCGAGCCCGAGTGGCTGATCGACCATGTGCCCGAGTGGCGCCGCGACGCCTATCGCAAGGTGCTGACCAGCCTGTGAGCGCACTCGACCGGTGACATGCCTGGGAGGGCGTCGACCGGGCGGCCAGCCGGTGGGCGCACTCGACGGGTGACATGCCTGGGATAGCGTCGACCGGGTGACCGACCTGTTCAGCGCTGCTGCCGAACAGCACCTGCGCGCGCAAGCGCCGCTGGCCGCTCGCCTGCGGCCACGAACCCTCGCCGACGTGGTCGGGCAAGAACACCTGGTGGGGCCCGACCGGCCGCTGCGCAAGCTGGTCGAGCTCGACCGCCTGACCAGCGCCATCTTCTGGGGGCCGCCCGGTACCGGCAAGACCACGCTGGCCCTGGCGGTGGCCGGCAGCACCCGGCGCGCCTTCGAGCAGATGAGTGCCGTCACGGCTGGCGTGAAAGATGTCCGCGAGGTCATCGAGCGGGCCAGGCAACGTTTGGGCGAGCACGGGCGTGGCACCATCTTGTTCCTGGACGAGATCCACCGGTTCTCGAAGTCGCAGCAGGACGCGCTGCTGCCTGCGGTGGAAGACGGCACGCTGACCTTGATCGGCGCCACCACCGAGAACCCGTTCTTCGAGGTGAACCCGCCGCTGCGCAGCCGCAGCACGCTGTTCCGTTTGGAACCGCTGGACAAGGTCGCCATCGAGACGCTGGTCCACCGCGGGCTGCTGGCCGAGGGCACCACAGCCAGCGACGAGGCGGTGCAGCACCTGATCGACCGAGCGGCGGGCGACGGCCGGCAGGTGTTGACCGCGTTGGAAGTCGCCTGTGCGCTGGCGCACCCACACGCGGTGGAACTGCACCACGTCGAGGCGGCGTTGGGAACCAGCGCGCTTCGCTACGGCCGTGACGATCACTACGACGTGGTCAGCGCGTTCATCAAGAGCATGCGCGGCAGCGACCCGCAGGCCGCGGTCTACTACCTGGCACGCATGCTGGAGGCAGGCGAAGATGCGCGGTTCATCGCCCGTCGCATGATCATCTTCGCCAGTGAGGACATCGGCATGGCCGACCCGACGGCATTGCTGATCGCGGTGGCCGCCGGCCACGCCCTGGACCACGTCGGCTTGCCCGAGGCACAGCTGAACCTGAGCCAAGCTGCCATTCACATGGCCGCCGCGCCGAAGAGCAATCGTGCTGCCTTGGCCATCTGGAACGCACGCGCCGACGTGCAGAGCGGAGCTGTCGGCGAGGTGCCGCCACATCTGCGCGACTCGCACTACCAGGGTGCGCAAACACTCGGTCACGGCACCGGCTACGAGTACCCTCATGATCACCCGGATGGCTGGGTTGCCCAGCAATATCTGCCTGCCGAGCAAGCCGACAAGTTGTACTACGAACCGAGCAACCACGGCCGCGAGCGCGAGGTGGGCGAGCGAATGGAACGTCGCAGAACATGACCGCAGGAGATCTGGCAGTTGTCATCGCAGCCGTGCTGTGCTGCATCGGGTTCACGGCGCTGATCGTGGTGCTGGTGCGCGTGCTGGACATGCTGCGCTCGTTGCGTACCGAGGTCGCAACGCTGCGAGCCGAGACCGGCCCGTTGTTGCTCGAGTTGCGTGAATCAACGCGTTCGGCGGGGGAGTTCATGACCGAGGCTCGTCACGACTTGGACCGGTTCGACCGCGTGGTCGGTTCTGCCGAGGCGGTCAGCAACGCGGTCGCGGGCAGCGGCCGGGTTGCCAGGGCCGCACTCAGCACGCCGGTCATCAAGACTGCGGCGCTGGCCACCGGCACGTCACGCGCGGTACGTCGGTTGCGCGGCAAGGGCGACACGAAACCGGCCAGGAGGAAGTCGGCATGATCAAGCGGGTCACATGGTTCATCGGCGGCGTTGCCGCGGGTGCAGTTGGTGCGGGCGCAGCCAAGCGCAAGGTGAAGTCTGTCGCCAACGAGTTGGCGCCGGTGCAGGTGGCGCGCCGCGCCACGGGTTCGGTGCGCGATCGCGGCCAACGCGTGGCCGACGCCGTGCGCGAAGGCCGACGGGCCATGGTCAGCAAAGAACGCGAGCTGCGCGCCCGCCTGGATGGTCGCATCACCACGTTGGCCGACGAGATCGACGATGTCGAAACGGTGCTGGTCGACGGCCGGCCGGTCGAGGCCGGTCAGGTCATCGTGCTGCGCCAGGTGCGCGACGACCCGAAGCGCGCGCGACGACGCGCCTGAGCACCGATGGGCACCACCGAACGCGACATGATGACCGAGCTCGCCACGTCGGTCGGCGCCGTGGTTGCCCGCTCGCCCATCGGCCAACTGGTGCACGCATTGTGCGCTGTGCTGCCACGTGATCGTGTGCGAACTGGCCTGAGCGAACTGGGGTTGTATCGGCGTGACGCCTCGAACATCGAGGGCGTCGCGGGTGTCATCGTGTTCCCCACGACGACCGACGAGGTGCGTGCAGTCGTGCGCGCAGCGGTTGTTCACGGCACGCCCTTCGTCGCCCGCGGTGCCGGTACGGGCCTGGCAGGTGGGGCCACACCGGTCGACGGTTCGATCGTGATCACGTTGACCAAGATGAACAGAATCCTGTCTGTCGACCCGGTCAACCGGCTGGCGTGGGTCGAGCCCGGTGTTCTCAACCTCGATCTCACGCGGCATGTTGCGCCGTTCGGTCTGCACTTCGCACCCGATCCCAGCAGCCAGCAAAGCTGCTCGATCGGCGGCAACGTGGCCAACAACTCGGGTGGCCCGCACTGCCTGGCCGACGGTGTGACATCGGCGCACATCCTGGCCGTGGAAGTGGTCCTGCCCGACGGCGAGTTGGTCATACTGGGCAGCGAGGCAGGAGAATCCGACGGCTACGACCTGCGCGGTGCGTTCGTCGGTAGCGAAGGCATGTGCGGTATCGCCACGCGCATCTGCGTCAGGCTGACGCAGAACGCACCGGCGGTTCGGACGATGCTGTTTGACTACCCGACCGTCGAGGCGGGCGCGCAGACCGTCAGCTCCATCATCGCCGCGGGCATGGTGCCGGCCGCGCTGGAGATGATGGATCAGCTGTGCGTCCGTGCGGTCGAGCAGTACATCCACGCCGGTCTGCCGGTCGACGCTGCTGCCGTGTTGCTGGTGGAGGTGGCCGGGCCCGAGCACGGTCTGGAGCACGACGTGCAACGCATCGTGGCCATCGCCCGCCAACACGGTTGCGGCACCGTGCGCATCGCTCAGGACGAGGCCGAGCGGGCGTTGCTGTGGAAGGGGCGCAAGACCGCCTTCGGTGCGATCGCCCGGATCAAGCCCAACTACTACCTGCACGACACGGTGGTGCCCCGACGTTTCCTGCCCCAGGTGTTGCGGCAGGTGTACGAGATCGCCGACAAGTACGGGATCATGGTCATGAACGTCTTCCACGCGGGCGACGGCAACCTGCATCCGCTGTTGGTGTTCGACAAGCGCGAACCCGGCATGATGGAACGCGTGCACGCTGCAGGTGACGAGATCGTGCGCGTGTCGGTGGAGTGTGGGGGTGTGCTCAGTGGTGAACACGGCATCGGCCTGGAAAAGCGAGACCTGATGCCGCTCATGTTCGGCCCCGCCGATCTGGCCGCGCAGGCAGCGTTGCGCAATGCTTTCGACACCACCGGCCTGGCCAATCCCACCAAGGTGCTGCCCAGCCCGGCCAGTTGCGGCGACGCACATCACGTGCCAGAGGGCGCATGGATCTGACCGTATGGATCTGACCGAGTTCGCCGACCAGGTGGGCGGCACCGGCCCCGTCACCATCGCTGGCCTGTCCACTCGCGGTGGTGCCGTGCGCGGCCAGCGGTGTGTGCAAGCGCCCATCGGCATCGAGTGGATCCAGGCCGACGAGATGACCGTCAGCTGTGGTGCCGGCACCTCGGTCGACGACCTGGCCACCGCGCTTGCCGCAGTCGGTCAACGTACGGTGCTGCCGGCCGGCGGCACGGTGGGTGGGGCGTTGGCGATGGGTCGCAGTGGTACCCGACGGCTGGGCGACGGTCCCCTGCGCGATGCGCTGCTGCAGGCCCGATACGTGGGCGCTGACGGCGCAATCGTGAAGGCCGGCGGACCGACGGTCAAGAACGTCAGTGGCTTCGACGTGTGCCGGTTGTTGGTCGGGTCGCAGGGCACGTTGGGCTTCTTGGGCGACGTCATCTTGCGCACTCGGCCCGTCGCCGAATGTTCGCAGTGGTTCGCGGTCAGCACCGATGACCCCGCCGATCTGTTCACCTCGCTGTACCGGCCCATCAGCGTGCTGTGGGACGGGTCCAGGGTGTGGGTGCTGCTGGAGGGCCATCCCGACGACGTGCAGACCCAGGCGGTGCATCGCGGCCTGTCAGAGGTCGATGGTCCACCCGTGCTGCCACCTGTGCGGCGAGTCATCGCCCCCAGCGAACAGATTGCCATCGGGCGACGGCTGCCAGCGCGATCGTTCGTTGCCGAACTCGGCGTGGGGGTCATGCACATCGCCACCGATGCCATCGCCGGGTCCACGTTGGATCCTGCCGTTGCAACCGTCCATGCACGGGTGAAACATCAATTCGATCCGGCCGGGCGTCTGAACCCCGGTCTTGTCATCGGCTGAGGTCGTTGGCCCCGCTGCCGTTCGTCATCCAGCCACCCGGCGACGCCAACACGGTGCTCGCCACGGCACGCCAGGCTGCGCATCAATGGTCGCTGCCCGAGCCCCATCTGCTGCGCACCGGCATGAACGCGCTGTTCGCCGCCGGCGATGATGTGGTGTTGCGAATCGGACGTCCCACCGCCGATCCCGCCTCGGCCGTCTGGCTGGCCGAGCATCTGGCGGGCCTGGGCATCTGCACACCCCGGTACGCACGATCGCAACCGATTGTGATCGGCGAGTTGACCGTGTACGGCATGCACCGCGAGCACACCGTCGGCCCGGTCGACTGGGCCCAGGTCGGCAAGATGGTGGCCCGCCTGCACTCGATCGATCCGGCCTCGGTGGCCGGCCGGTACCCGACGCCGTGGTGCTCGTCGTTTCCATGGTGGGCGTTCGACGAACTGCTCGCAGATGTGGGCGAGATGCTGGATTCGGCCGCACGCCGAGGCATTCAGTCGGCAGTCGATCGGAATGCCACCTGGCAGGATCGAGCGCAGTCGGCGGTGCTGTGTCACGGCGACGTGCATCCGGGCAACGTGTTGCAAACCGCGAACGGGCCGATGTTGATCGACTGGGATCTGATGTGCCTGGGTCCGGCTGGTTGGGATCACGCACCGATGATGACGTGGACCGAGCGGTGGGGTGGCGACGCCGGTGTGTACCAGGCCTTCGCGGACGGCTATGGACAGTCGATGCGCGGCGATCCGGTGGCCGAGTCGCTGGCCGAACTGCGGCTGGTGGCCGCCACGCTGATGCGCGTGCGCGCCGGCCGACACGATGCGGCCGCAGCCGACGAAGCCGAGCGTCGGCTGCGTTGGTGGCGCGGCGAACGCGACGCGCCACCGTGGCACGCGATGTGACCGCGGTTGGTTCAGGCCGGCTGGCAGACCGGGCAGTAGTAGCACGGACGCCCGCCCAGCTCGGCGGTCTGGATGGGTGTCCCGCAGCGCAGGCACAGGTCGCGGTGGTACACATAGGTCGTCTCGCCGCGGCGAACGCGCCCGCGCTGCAATGACGACCGAGCCATGTCCAGCTCGCGCCGATCGACGGTGATGATGCGATTGTCCTTCACACCCTTGCGCAGCATCGCCGTGATCGTGGTCCACAGTGCCTGCAACTCGGGCAGCGTGCACTGCACCCCTTGCCGGCTGGGATTGATGCCGGTGATGAACAACGCCTCGGCGCGGTAGACGTTGCCGACTCCACTCATGACCGACTGGTCGAGCAGCAGCGCGCCGATGGGCTGCTTGCTGCGCATGATCCGTTCGAACGCCACCGTCGGTCGAGCATCACGGCGAAGCGGATCGGGACCGAGACGAGCAACGATCGCGTCGCGTTCGTCACGCGTGTCGATCGAGCATGCAGTGGGACCTGCGAGATCGATCGTGGCCAGATCGGTGGACATGCGCATGCGCACCATGCCGATCGGTGGGGATGGCTGGGCACCCAGATGCACCCGGAACTTGCCGAACAGCCCAAGGTGCACATGGCCAACGGCACCGTTGTCCCACCAGTAGAACAGATGCTTGCCATTCGGTTCGATCGTGCGCAGCACCACACCATCGACGACTGCAGCGTCGGTGGCGAACCGTCCCTGCGGCGAACTGACGCGAACCGGCCGCCCGGCCAGCAATCGCGAATGGTCGCGCGCGATCCGGTGAATCGTGTGGCCTTCGGGCATCCGGCGAGAGTACGGCCAGGACCCGCTGCGCGCATGATCAACCCAGCGCATTGCGTCGACTGGAAGGGGTCGAGCTGATTTCGAACGTTCGCGAGTACGGTGGCCGTCTCGTGGACCTGCGGATCGATCCAGACGAACTTGCCACCTGCGTCAGCTGTGGGTTGTGCCTGCCACATTGTCCCACGTTTCGGGCAACGGGCGAAGAGGCGTTGTCGCCGCGGGGGCGCATCGCCGCGATGCGCGCCGTGCAACTGGACGACTCGCCGGTGTCGACCGACTTCGTCGAGTTCATGGAAACCTGTGTGCAGTGCCGCGGCTGCGAACCGGCGTGTCCCAGCGGCGTGCCGTTCGGTCACCTCATGGAGGCGACCCGGTCGACCTTGGCCCAGCAACACACCATCACGCCGTGGTGGCAGCGGTTGGCGTTCCGCGCCTTGGGCCATCACCGTCTGCTGTTGGTGGGCTCGACCGCGTTGGCGGCGGCCCAGCGAGCCCATCTGGTGCCCAAGCGCATGGGTCTGGGTAGGTTGCCGCTGCGCCGCCCACCGGCACTGCGCAGTACCGGAACCGACGCATGGTTGTTCACCGGATGTGTCATGGATGCATGGCTGCGCGATGTACACCAGGCCACCGCCGCAGTGCTGGATGCGATCGATGTGTCGTGGTCGGTGCCCAGCCGCGAAGGTGCGTGCTGTGGGGCGTTGCACGTGCACGCGGGGCTGACCGACCAGACGCACCGGCTGGCAGCAGCCGTCATGCGTTCCATGCCCGGCGATGCCCCCATCGTCGTGAACTCGGCAGGCTGCGGCGCGGCGATGAAGGATTACGGCCACCTCTTGGGTACGCCCGAAGCAGTTGCGTTCTCGGCTCGTGTGCGTGACGTCCACGAGTTCGTGGCCGGCCACCTGAGTCGCCTGCAACCCAAGCGCCGCCTCGATCCGGTCATCGTGCAAGACCCATGCCACCTCCGCCACGTGCAGGGATCGCACCTGGCCGTCCGCACCGTGCTGGCGAAGGTCTGCGATGTGATCGAACTGGACGACGACGGTCTGTGCTGTGGTGCAGGTGGCGCCTACTCGGCGCTGCAGCCCCAGCTTGCCGCACAGATCAGGCAACGCAAGCTGGCCAGCATCGGCCGCGCCACATCGCCCGACTGGCCACGGTTGGTCGCCAGCGCCAATCCCGGGTGTGCCATGCACCTGCAGGCTGCCGGCGTGCACGTCGTACACCCGATTCAGCTCGTCGCCCAGTCTCTGTCATCACAGGCACCGACATGAACGGTGACCATCGCGACCTTGCCGATCGGCTGGATCAAATCGTCGCCGACCTCGACGAACGCAGCTTCGATCTGTTGCGAGAGGCGTCGGCCGCCGGTCGCGGTCGGCCCGACGAAGACCGCAAGCTGGCCCAGGCCCGACGAGCGGTCGAGAAGGCAGCGCATCTGCTTCGTGGAACATCGGGCAGCGACGACGACTGAGGTTGCTCAGCTGTTCTGCTCGCTGTTCTGTGAGCTGTTCTGCTCCAGCAAGCGAAGTCCCAGCAGACGCAGTTCGTCGCGCACGGCAGTGGGCTGGACCACTTCGTACTCCAGCGCCGAGCCCGCCAGATATCGGGCGATCCAATCGGCGTCGCCGCCGATCTCGACCACGGTGTGGCGACGGTGCTTCGGGTCGCGGCGAATGACGCCGATCGTTGGTGGGATGTGCCGGGCAACCACGTCGGCGGGCGCCGCGAAGCGCACCACGGCACTGTCCGCGTACGAGTTCACCGCCAACCCGGCGGCGACGTACTCGGCGGCATCGGGCGCGTCGATGCGCACGAACCGGGCACCGGTGTTCCGTACCCGGCTGATGCGATCCACCCGGAACGTGCGCCAGTCGACGCGGTCCACGTCGAACGCCACCAGATACCACCGCTGACCGACCGACACCAGACGGAACGGCTCGACGTGACGGATCGATTCCACGCCCTCGCCCGAGCGGTAGTCGAATCGGGCCCGCTCGCAGCGCGAGCACGCCACACCGAACGCCATCACCACATCGACGTCGGCAGGGCCCTCGCCGAACGGGTCGCTGGCTGCGCCCACACCGACCACCACCGTGCTGAGCGCCGAGACGCGCTCTCGCAACGAGGCGGGCATGACCTGGCCCAGCTTGGTCAACGCGCGCAATGCGGATTCGGCAATGGCATCCGTTGACCGGTTGGCGAGGTCGTGCAGAGCGACAGCCATCGAGACGGCCTCGTCGTCGTCGAGCAACAACGGTGGCAGCTGACCGCCGGCGGCCAACGAATAGCCACCGTGGACACCCGTCGTCGACGAGACGGGATATCCCAGATCGCGCAACCGGGTGATGTCTCGACGGATCGATCGCTCGGTGACCTCCAGCCGTTCGGCCAGTTCAGAGCCGCTCCACGACCCTCGCGACGACAACATCGCCAACAGTCGCAACAGCCGCGCGGGTGTGTCCATGGGCTCGAAGAATACTCCTGGATTGCGGACCGGAACTGTCCGCAATCGTTCGTATGTTCGTCAGTACTGCCCCTCGAACAAGGAGCTCCACATGCATGCCGATCTCACATGGCAGCGCACCATCGACCGTCAGACCGACCTGCGCCGTCAGGCCCGTTGCTGGCGCCTGTGCGTGCGCCGGGCCGATCTCGATCCGGCTCAGATCATTCGGGCCCAGCGCTGAACCGGGCCCAGACCGCCCCCGTGCCGCACCCTCAGTCGGCGAAGCTCGCTTGGTCGCCCACTGCAATCGTGCCGGGCGTCACGATGGTGGCGTACACGCCCACGTTCTGGTCCAGGTCCTTCACCACGTGGCGCAGTACGCCGCGATCCTGCGGGATGTCGGCCGACACTTCGCGAGTCACCATCACGCATCGCGGGCAGGGTGCGCCGATCTCGACGACCGCATTGCCGATCGCCAGTCGGCGGCCCACCCAACCGAACTCAGGATGGCCGGCTTCGTCACCGGTGTCCACGACGAAGCTGGGCCGGAATCGCTTGACGTCCATCGCGCTGTCGGGCAGGGCTGCCTGCAGCGAGCGCAGTGCTGAAGTGCTCATGATCATCAACGGAAAGGCGTCCAGATAGGTGCCAGGTGGCGACTCGAACTCGGTGATCACCGGCGGGAAGATCGAGAAGTCGGGTAATGGCTCGCCCACCTCGCGACCGAAGATCGACATCAGCTCGGCACCCATGTCGTCACTGTCGGGGGCGCCGCGGCGGTAGTGGTCCAGATCGTCGGCCGGAGCCAGCGGCCACAGCGTGACCTGATGATCGATGGCCGCCGACACTCGTTCGGCCGCGTCGGCATCGCCCGAGCGCACCTCGCCCCCGTCGGGCAACGTGATCACCACGGCACCGTCGTCGGCGTATCGAGCCGCCAACCGCATCAGCGGCCCGATCTTCTTCGCCCCGCGAATGCCACCGCGCACCTCGTCGCGTGTGGCCCAGGTGCGATCACCGACCAGACCGGTCTCGATCAGGTCGGCACGATCCACGGTGGTGCCGATCATCGACTTCACCGGATACTGCCAGATCTGGCTGACGTGCATCATCTGCTCCTCTCTGTTGGCGCCTCGACAGACGCCTCGGTCGGCGCTTCGGTGGGCGCCTCGATCTTGCTGTCGGGCACGAAGCTGTTCAGTGTGTCGATCATGGAACGAAGCTCGCCATAGCCGTGCTTCGCGAACGTGAATGCCACGCGGTACAGATCCAACCGGTCGGCGTCCTTGCGCTCGGGATCCAACGGCGCAACGCTGTTGATGGTTCCACGCTTGCACAAGTGCCCGAACCGTTCGTTCAGCAGGGCGATCTGCTGGCCGGTTGGTTCGAATCGCACGCGCATGACCAACAGGTCGCCCACGTAGCGCAGCGAGTCGTAGTTGGCGTAGAACCGAGTGATCTCCCGCGCCGCGGCATGACAATCCTCGGTCATCAAGTACAGCCCCGTGTCGGCTGCCGAGACCAGCCCGCGCTTCACCAGCTGCTTGCCGACGAACTCGTGCACCGTTTCCCAGTACGGGTCGCCGGGTGTGTCCAGGAACACGATCGGCACGGGCGCGCCCTTGCCGGTCTGGGTCAAGGTCAGGAGTTCGAAGGTCTCGTCGAGCGTGCCGAATCCGCCCGGCAGGCACACGAATCCACGGCTTTCTTTGATCAGCATGAGCTTGCGGGTGAAGAAGTACTTCATGCTGACGTACTTCGAGTCGCCGGCGATGATCGGGTTCGCTCCCTGCTCGAAGGGCAGCTTGATCGACACGCCGATGGACTGTTGCCGGCCGGCACCCTCCATGGCCGCCTGCATGATGCCGGGGCCCGCGCCTGTGATGACCATCCAGCCGGCGGCGGCCAGCTCTGCGGCAACGTCACGCGCTTGCACGTACAGCGGATCGTCGGCGCGCGTTCGCGCCGAGCCGAAGATGGTGACCTTCGGCTTGTCGCGGTACGGCGCAAACATGGCGAACGCGTCGCCCATCTCGGCGATCGCCGATGCGGTGATCTTCAGATCGATCGTTGCCGGGTGCTGCTCGAACAGTTCCACCATCGATTTCACCATCTGCTGAGCCAGCAGTCGGTCACGCTGATGCGAGAAGGCGGCAACCAGCTCGGCAAGCCGGTCCACAGGATCGGGCAGAGCTGCTGGCACGGGGTTCACCACGGCGTCACACTACGTCCCACGTGCCGCCGTCCGATGAGTGCGCGACCGGCGCCGTTCAAGCTCAGCGAGCGCGCAGTTCGATCGCCTTCGCGTCGAGCGCACTGAGCAACTCGTCGAAGCTCTTCTGGAAGCTGCTGACGCCTTCGCGTTCCAGCTTGTCGGCGACGTCGTCCAGGTCGACGCCCACCTCGGTCAAACCTTCCCACGCTGCCTCGGCTTCGTCGACGTCCACGTCAACGCGCCGGGCCAGATTGCCATGATCGGTGAACGCTTCGATGGTGGCATCGGGCAGCGTGTTGACCGTGTCGGGGCCGATGAGCTCGTCGACGTACAAGGTGTCGGGGTAGGCCGGGTTCTTGACCGACGTGCTGGCCCACAACGGACGTTGCACCACCGCGCCGCGGTCTCGCAGTGCTTCCCAGCGGGGCCCGCTGAACTTCTTCGCAAACAGCTGGTACGCCAGCTTGCCTTGCGCCACGGCGCCCTTGCCGCGCAGGGCGAGTGCTTCGGGCGAACCGATCTGATCGAGCCGGTTGTCGATCTCGGTGTCGACCCTGCTGATGAAGAAGCTGCCCACGCTGGCCACGCGCGACAGGTCGGCGCCGTGCACCGCGGCGTACTGCTCGAGCCCGGCCACGTAGGCCTCGAGCACGGCCTCGTACCGCTGAAGGCTGAAGATGAGGGTGACGTTGATGTTGCGACCCTCGGCGATCATCTGCTGAATGGCCGGAACGCCCTCGGCGGTGGCCGGAATCTTCACCATCAGATTCGGACGATCGATCTGGTGATGCAGCTGACGGGCAGCGGTCTCGGTGCCGGCCGAGTCGGTGGCCAGATCGGGAGCGACCTCGACGCTGACGAATCCGTCACCGCCGTAGCTCTGGTGATACAGCGGCGCGAACACGTCCAGTGCACTGTTGATGTCTTGCAGCACCATGGCCCAGTAGTCGTCCAGGATGGGGTGGTTGTCCTTGGCCAACGCACCGAACTGCTCGTCGTAGTCGACGGCGCCCTGGATGGCTTTCTGGAAGATGGTGGGATTGCTGGTCAAACCGCGAATGCCGTTGACCGCCAGGTTGGCCAACTGACCGGACGTGATGTAGCCACGCTTCAGGTTGTCCAGCCAGGGGCTTTGGCCGAACTCGTTGTACAGGGTGAGCAGACGATCCATGAGAGGTCCCTTTCGTCGAGAGGTCAGATGTAGATGGTCAGATGCCGGCCAGCATGGAACGAGCGGTGCTGACCACATGGTCGATGTTGATGCCGAGACGGTCCAGCGCAAAAAGAACTTTGATGCGCGAATCCTTGATCAGAAAATCCAGTTCCCGGCGTTTCGACCAGGTGCTGAATGGCACAAGTACGGCGCCCACCGCCGCCACACCGAAACAGATTTCCAACCACTGCGTCCGGTTGTTGAGAATCAACCCGACCCGGTCCGCCTTTCCCACACCCAGCGCGCGTAGTCCCGTCGCAATGCGCACGGCGGCTTCATACAGCGCGGCGTAAGTGGTTGACACGTCGTCGCAGATCACCGCCGCAGCCTGAGGATGACGCTGAAATGACCGCCG
>JANNFQ010000573.1:0-3668 GCA_031380045.1 Acidimicrobiaceae bacterium | reverse complement strand
ATATCGCGACGGCTGGATCACGTGGGCGTGCGACGTCTACGACACCGCCGCGTTCCGCCAGCCGCCGCCACCCGATATGCCCGGCCCACCGTCACCTCCCCTGCCACCATGTCCGAACGTTGAGTGGGCAACCGACACGACGGTCGTTTCGGGGTTCATCGACAACCCGCGGAACGTCGCCACACCGTTCCATCCAACCGACTCCGTGTACATCGATCCGGTCGCCGGCGAACTGCGCGGCGGGCCAGCCATTTCCAGTTGGCTCGCCCAGGCCACGGCGGCAGCGAGCGACAGCGTGTTCGAACCGCTCGGACCGCTCGTTTCCGACGGCAGCACTTCTGTCCAGGAATGGAAGCAGACGATTCCCGGCAGCGACGGAACCACCTCGACGCGACGCGGCACGAGCGTACGACGCATCGCCGACGGTCTGGTCGTCTACGCCGCCGACTACTACGACACCACACCGCCGGCTGACGCCTTCTGAGTCGGTTGTCTCGATTCGTCGCGCGTCAGCTCAGGCCGTGTTCCACCAATGAAGCACGCGGAGCGCTCGAAGTGTCAACCATCCGCGTCACCATTGCGCGGGATGGATGAACCTGGCGGCGGGTGCTTCGAGCCACTGGGTGGCGCGCATCACGAGGTCCATGTCTGCTTGGCGAGCGGTCCGCAGATTCGTCAATCGGCTTGGGGTGCAGCCGAGTGTCTCAGCCAGATCCGACCACGCAAGACCGCGCTGGCGACGCTGCGCGTTGAGCGCGCCGTGGAGCTGGCCCAGGTCCCACCGGAGCCGACTCTCGGGTCCCGGCTCTGGCAACCGGGTGTCGCCGACATCGACCGCAGAGACGGTGAGGAACTCTTCTGGCGCTTGGCCGAGCCAGCGCAACATGAAGAGCGCGTATTGACAAGAGGCAGCGCCACGCGCTCCGAGTCGCGAGACCGCCCCGCCTCAAAGCGGGTGATCATTGCGGTGTGAGTTGAGCACCGACGACTGCTGCCACAGTTCGCCGGCGAACTCATACCAGTTCAACCCCCGGTCACGACGCCCTCCGTCGAACGCAGCGAAGAACGCCGCGAAATCGAACACGGGAATGGTCGTCACCCACGGGAAAGTATCACGGTGGCCACGGTCGCCTTGCGTCGCTTCTTCGGTGCGTTGAGCACCACAACCTTGGGAAAGTCTGGTCCGGGGCCGTACTCGACAGCACTCCGCGTTGCTGAGTCGACGTCTTCACCAACACGTCGCGATCCAGAGGGTCCGTCCGACCGGCTGCAAGACCGCTCCGTCCTGCCGCGGGGCGTTGGTGTCTCAACTTCCGACGTGCCCTCTCCGACCGTGCTGGGCGTGACATGTCGAGAAATGCACCTTGGCTCCGCTCCTATGGTGAGGACCGCGAACTGACGCGGCCGACGACGAAGGAGGCATTCGATGCCGAAGTACCTGTTGCTCAAGCACTACCGCGGTGGCCCCGTCCAGCACCGGCCGTCGCCGCCGATGGACCAGTGGGCGCCCGAGGACGTCGAGGCCCACATGACATTCCTGCACGAAGTGAGCGCGATGCTCAAGGAGCGCGGCGAGTTCGTCGACGCTCAGGCGCTCACGCAGACGCAGACGTGGGTGCGCTATGGCGGTCCCGGCGCGGCGCCGGTGATCACCGACGGTCCACACCCGGAGACCAGCGACCTCGTCGCCGGCTGGTACATGATCGACGTCGACAGCTACGAGCGGGCCATCGAGCTGGCCGCGTACGTCTCGTCTGAACCCGGGCAGGGCGGCGAACCGCTGTACGAGTGGATCGACGTCCGTGAGGTGATGACCTGACCGTGCGCGCCGAGCGGGGCGTGGTGCGGTGCGGGGAACGCGGTCGTTTGTTGTTTGAGCGAGGCGGTCAGCCGCCTTCGAGACTGCAGTAGCGTTCGGGTATGAGCGCCAACCTTCGTCTGTACACGTCCGCCGTCTACGCCTTCGAGCATGTCCTGAAGATGGCCAAGCCGACGGCGTTCACGCGCAAGGCACCGTGCGCGGGCTGGACCGGCAAGGATGTCTACGAGCACGCGGCGGGCAACCTGGCGATGATCAAGAGCTTCGCCGCCACCGGCAAGGGGCCGAAGTCGACGCCGAAGCTCGGTGCCGACCCGCTGGCCGCGTGGACCAAGCTGCGCGACCAGACGTTGGAGGTGCTCGACCATCCGCACGTGCTGGGGTCGATCGCCAAGGACCCGTTCGGACCGGACTTCGGACCGATGCCCGTGGACGTGCTGGTCGGCTTCATGGCAGCCGACCTCGCGCCGCACACGTGGGACATGGCTCGGACAGCGAAGGTGGATGAGCGTCTGGACGCGGCACTCGTGAAGCACTCGCTGGCAACGTGGAAGGCGCTACCCGAAGAAATGCTGCGGATGCCGGGGATGATGGCTCCCGCCGTCAAGCCGGCGCCCGGCGCCGACGCGCAGACGAAGATGCTCAGCTTCCTCGGTCGCACCGTCTGAGCGACGGTTCGGATCACTGAAGTTTGATTGTCAGCGGACGTATGTGAGCGTCCCTCAACCTCTACAGCGATTGCCGTTCCTGAACGACTCAACCGAGTATGTGTACGCGCAGACGCTCTCGCGGAAGCCCTGAACCACCTACCGAACCCCTCGCTCGATCCCGCCACCACCTTCGTCAGGCGATACGTCCGTGACCGGCTGCAGCGTGACACCCTCCAAGTACGGTGACTTCCATGGCGACGCCGACGGAGGGACGCAACACGATCGACTACTTGCTCGGTCGCGGCCGACTCGAACGAATCGATGGGAGCACCGCGGGCGAATCATCGACGACAATCATCGGACGAGCCACCCGCCGCCTTCTGACTGCAAGTGGTGGCCTCGCGGCCGGTGACGTCGAGGGCGCGTTCGCCGCTGCCTACGACGCCTACCGCCGAGCGGTTGCTCGGGACTGATCCTCCCGAGCTGTTCGCGTAGCCATCGGCACCGGAACCTGAGCAACTGGAGCGACGCGCCACAGCGCCAGTGGACGTAAACGCAAGAAGGACCTACTCAGAGCGCCTCAGATCGCGCCCCGCGGACTTCGGTGAACGTCCAGAAACGTCCTTGGCGGAACGGGAGGGATTCGCAGATCGGGGTGCTGCGAGTCACGTCGTACCTGGTCAGCGGTGATATCGGGCTGACGTCGACCGTCGAGATCGGGAGCAACCCGGGAGCAACGCCGCGCTGGGACGAGAACGACTCCGCGACTCCGATGTCCGAGCAAGATAAGCATCTTGACTAACATAAGCACTGTGCTTATAGTGACAAGGTGCTTATGACGCTGCTGAACTCGCTCCGCAAGGCCGGACTGTCGGTCGAGGCAGTCCGCGACGCACCCGCGACGACCGGCGTTCGGATGGACGCGGTGATGGACGTGGAGGGATGCTCGTTCGTCGTCGAGGAGCGTGGGCGGGTGCCCTATCCGAGCGAGCTGGACAAGTTGGAGGTGCTCCGAGCGCGGCTTGCTGAGGTCGGGACACCGCTCCTTGTCGTGCCGTTCGTCTCGGACGGGGTGGGGGACTCGTTGCGGCGGGCAGGGTGGTCGTGGGCCGATGACGCCGGGAACTACGACCTTCGCGCTGCGGGGCTGGTGCTCCGGCAGCGAACCACCAACATCTCTCCGCCCGTGAAGAGCACGG
>JANNFQ010000506.1:0-21778 GCA_031380045.1 Acidimicrobiaceae bacterium | reverse complement strand
TCGATCCCGGGGGACAATCGGGAACACCACCAACCTACGCAAGGGGTGCGAGGGTTGCGGGAAGCTTCAGGTGGCGTGGCTCAGGTGGCGTGGGTGTCGATCTCGGCCAGGACTTGGCCGATGATCTTTGTCGCCTGGTGGGGCTTCAATTCGTCGCCACCCTCGGCCTCGACCACCTCGTGAGCGAACGCCTGCACCGATGGCGTGCCGCCGACCAGCACGTGACGCAATGCCTCGGCGCTGGCATCGGCGTCCTTCAACGACTCGACTGCTTCGGCCACATGCTCGGGGTCCTCGGCGACGACATGCACGACATGCATGGCCTGCTCGCGCCCGACCGCAGTCGACACGGCAACACCGTGCTGGGGGTTCTGCTGCAGGTCCCACTCGGCCAGCGCTTCGACATAGCCCCCCTCGCCAGGCCGAATGACCTTGGTGGTCGCCTCGGCCTGGGGAGCGTCGTCCGGTGCGTCATCGTTGGCGTGCCGGCCAGGCTCTACAGGAACCGTCAGCGAACCGTCTTCATGTCGAATGATCTCCATGCCTCGCTGTACCCAAAGCAGTCGCATCGCACGCATCGAGCGGAGACATCGTGGCGGTCGACGCGATGCCAACCCGGCCACTGATGCAAGTGACCCCGGCACCGTTACAAGCGGCCCGGGGTCGTGGCCGATTCCTGTGGAGGTTTCGACACGTGCACGGTATCAACGGTCGCCAGTTTCGGGAACACACGCGCCACGCCGGACGTTGGTGCCCGCATGGACATCGCTGACGCACTCGCCTTCGCCTCGGTCAACCGTCGTGGGGTGCTGGCCACCCAGAAACGCGACGGGCGACCGCAACTGTCCAACGTGACGCATGGGGTCGGCGACGATGGCGTGGTTCGCGTCTCGATCACGGCCGATCGGGCCAAGTTCGTGAACCTGCGCCGGGATCCGCGGGCGTCGCTGCACGTCAGCCAAGACGACTTCTGGGCGTACGCGGTGCTGGAGGGCGATGTGGAACTGTCGCCGGTGAGCGCGGATCCAAACGATGACACGTGCGATGAGTTGGTGGCGCTGTATCGATCGTTGGCCGGCGAGCACCCGAACTGGGCCGAGTACCGCCAGGCCATGGTCGACGATCACCGTCTGGTCGTGCGGCTGACTCCGGCGCGCGCCTACGGCATGATCAGTCGCTGAAACGACGGCGGATGGCATTGCCGTGGGCGGGGAAGCCCTCGTGATCGGCCAACGCCAGAATGGACGGCGCCATTCGCCGCAACGCGCGTTCGTCGGCGCGAGCGACGGCGGTGCGCTTCAAGAATGCCTCGGCCGTGATGCCGGACGAGACGTGGGCGAAGCCACTGGTGGGCAACGATGCCGGGCACCCGATCACGAAGTTGGCCGCGCTGAACGGTGTGTGCTGACCGATGAGGATCTCGCCCGCATCGGTCAACGACGCCAGCATGTCGTCGCACACCGCCTCGTCGACCACCAGCTGCAGATGCTCGGGCGCATACGCGTTCGACACCTGCGCCGCTTGTTCGAGGTCGTCGACCAGCAGGCAGCCACCGTTCACTCCCAACGAGGCCCTCGCAGCCAATGCACGTACGGCCGGCAGATCGGCCAGCTGGCGGGCCAGCTCATCGTCGACGGCATCGGCCAACGATTCCGACGTGGTGATCAGCACCACGGCCGAGTCGGCGCCGTGCTCGGCCTCGATCAACAGGTCGGCAGCCAACCGAACGGCATCGGCGGTGTGGTCGGCCACCACCACGCTTTCGGTGGGGCCCAGCAACATCATCGTGGCCACACCGTGGCGTTGCATCTCGACCTGCGCGCACGTGACCGCTGGCGAGCCGGGCCCGACGATCTTGCGAACCCGAGGAATGGTCGCCGTGCCGAAACCCAGGGCGGCCACCCCGGCCGGACCGTTGACGCGGAAGACCTGATCGATACCGAGCTTGCGGCACACGGTCAGCACCGCGGGATCAACCTCGCCAGACCCGCCCGGAATGGGCGGTACCACCAAGGCGATCTGGCGAACGCCGGCGACCACCGCCGGTACACCGAGCTGATAGGCCACGCTGGGGTACGACGCCTTGCCGCTGGGCACGAACAGCCCGGCCGACGCGATGGGCGTGACCTTCTCGCCCACGGTCAGGCCCGGTTCGCTCTCGAACGACCAGTCGCACGCCCGCTGCACCAACCGCTCGTTGAACGCGCGGAGGTGCGTGATGGCATCGTCGATCGCAGAGTCGACCTGGGGTGACACGGCCGCGCGTTCGATCTCGTCGGCCGATACCCGAAGCTGATCGGGTGACAGCGAGATGTGATCGTGCATCGCGAGAGCCCGGCACACGGCCTCGTCTCCGTGCTCGCGGACATCGTCGATGATGCGACCGATGGCCTGGCGCAGATCGGGATCGAAGATGTCGTCCAGGCCGCGGTGCAACCAGGCATCCCGATCGGCGTGTGCCATCTGCGACCACCGACGGCGGCGCATGACGGATGTCGCGGGCATCGGCTGAGCCATGCCCGCGACGGTATCGCCATCATCGGTCACCGACAGCAGCCGTTCAGCCCGCAACAGCCGGCTGGCGGGTTCAACCGGCGGCAGCTGGGGGTCAGCCAGCGGCGGTGTGGGCAGCCGCGGCCAGCCGATCGAGCGTCTGTTCCATGCCGGCTCGGTTGTGGGTGGTGCGGTCGGCGACGCCACTGGCCGGCTTGCCGAGCATCTGTGCCAAGCGGCCGCGGCGATCGGTCCATGTCTCGGTGATGGTGCATCCGGCCTCGTCGGGCTGGATGTCGAACGACCACGTGGCCACGGCAATGGGACCGACGTCGACATCGAAGGCAAACCGTTGGCCGGGCTGGGCCGCAGTCACCTTGCACGTCGTCGACCACTTCTTCTTGCCATTGCGGTTGGTGCCCTGGAACTTGGCGCCCACGGCCGGGCCGCTGGCACCTTTCAACCACTTCCCGCCGGTGTTCTCGGGCGACCATTCGCCCATCCTGGTGATGTCGCTGACCATCGACCACACCTGTGTGGCCGGTGCGTCGATGTGTCGAGTGACGATGACATCGTCGTTCATGTGTCCAGCCCCCTGACGGTGAACGGTGCGCCCGTCGATGGGTGACGCTACTTCCATCTGCGAGGGCCGATGGACGGCCGACGCACTAGGCTTTCGACACGTTCCGAAGATCGGACACCGATCCGATCTGCCCATGTTCTCTGTGAGGAGCGTGCCATGCCTGTCACTGTCGTCGTCGGCGCCCAGTGGGGTGACGAAGGCAAGGCCAAGGTCATCGACCTGCTGTCGAAAGAACACAGCTACGTCGTGCGGTACCAGGGTGGTCACAACGCCGGTCATACCGTGGTGGTGGGCGACGAGCGCTACGCACTGCAGCTCATCCCCAGCGGCATCCTGTACGACCACGTCGTGCCGGTCATCGCCAACGGTGTGGTCGTCGACATGCCGACGTTGTTCGCCGAGATCGACACGCTGCAGCGCCGTGGCGTGTCGTGCGATCGTCTGGTGGTCAGCAGCCACGCCCATCTGATCTTCCCGTGGCACCAGGCTTGGGACGCCTTGGGCGAGACGGTCCGCGGCGACGCGAAGATCGGCACCACGCTGAAGGGAATCGGACCGGCCTATGCCGACAAGGCTCGCCGAGTGGGCATCCGCGTGGGTGACGTGCTGGATCCGGCAGCGTTCGCGGCGGCGGTGAAAGACCGGGCCGTTGCCGAGAACGAGACCATCGTCGCTGCCGGCGGCCAGCCGCTGGACGTCGATGCGATCGTCGCCCAGTTCAGCGAGCTCGGTGCCCGACTCGCGCCATACGTCGCCGACACGGTCAGCCTGCTGCACGACGCGCTGGCCGCTCATCAGCACGTGTTGCTGGAAGGCGCCCAGGCCACGTTCCTCGACCTCGACCACGGTACGTATCCGTTCGTCACCTCGTCGAACCCCACTGCTGGCGGTGCGTGCGCCGGCACCGGGCTGGGGCCGCGCGACATCGATCGCATCGTGGGCATCACCAAGGCGTACACCACTCGTGTCGGTGCCGGACCGTTCCCCACCGAATTGCTGGATGGCGATGGCGACCGCCTGGTCGAGATCGGCCGCGAGTTCGGCACCGTCACCGGCCGTCGGCGTCGGCCGGGCTGGATCGACTGCGTCATGCTGCGCCAAGCCGTCAGGTTGAACTCGCTGACCGAACTGGCGTTGACCAAGCTGGATGTGCTGGACACGTTCGACACCGTCAAGGTATGCGTGGGCTACCGCGTCGATGGCCAGCGCCTGCCGCACTATCCCGACCGCATCGAGCTGTTGGAACGAGTCGTCCCCGAGTACATCGAACTGCCCGGCTGGAGCCGTGAACTGCGCTCGGTGCGCCACGTCAGCGGGCTGCCCACCGCGGCACGGTCGTTCGTGCAGTTGATCGAGGCCGAGGTCGGAGTGCCCATCGCCGTGGTCGGCGTCGGGGCCGAGCGCGACGACTACCTGCATTGGGGATGAGCGCATGATCCCCAGATACTCGTTGCCCGAGATGTCGGCGGTCTTCAGCGATACCTCGCGATTCGGTCGCTGGCTGGAGATCGAACTGTTGGCCACCGAGGCCCACGCAAAGCTGGACATCGTGCCGGTCGACGACGCAGTCACATGCCGCACGAACGCTCCGGTCATCGACGACGCGTTCGTGCAGGCGGTGTCGGACCGCGAGACGATCATCGATCATGACGTCGCCGCCTTCGTCGATGTCGTGCAGACGGCTGTTGGTGCCCCCGCCAGCGCATGGATTCACTACGGTCTGACCAGCAGCGATGTCGTCGACACAGCGTGGTGCTGGATGCTGCGCGACGCCGCCGATCTGTTGATCGACGCGTCGACCAGCCTGTTGTCCACGTTGATCGACATGGCGCACACGCATCGCGACACCGTCATGATCGGTCGCACCCACGGCATTCATGCCGAACCGACCACGTTCGGGGCCAAGGTGGCGCTGTGGGCGCTGCAGGTCGATCGCGATCGCGAACGCCTTCGCGCCGCTCGCCGGGCCATCAGCGTGTGCAAGTTGAGCGGCGCGGTAGGCACGTATTCCAACGTCGACCCGGCTGTCGAGCGCTATGTGGCCGACCGCCTGGGGCTGACGCCCGTTCCAGCCACCCAGGTCATCGCCCGCGACCGTCACGCCGAGTACCTGTGGGCGTGTGCTGCGGTGGGTTCCACCATGGAACTGATCGCCGTAGAACTGCGCCATCTGCAACGCACCGAGGTGGGCGAGGTGTTGGAGGGTTTCAAGCCGGGCCAGAAGGGTTCGTCGGCCATGCCGCACAAGCGCAACCCCATCTCGGCCGAGACCATCAGCGGCCTGTCGCGAGTGCTACGTAGCAATCTGCAGGCCGGTATGCAAGACATTGCCCTGTGGCACGAACGCGACATATCGCACAGTTCGGTCGAACGGGTGATCCTGCCCGACTCGTCGTTGCTGGCGCACTATGTGCTGCGTCGCGGCCAGCGCTTGCTGGCAGGACTGCAGGTCGACGATCAGAGAATGAGATCAAATCTCTGGTCGAGTTATGGTCTGGTGTTCAGCCAAGGGGTGTTGCTGGCGCTGATCCAGGCAGGGCTGACCCGAGACGATGCGTATCGGATCGTGCAGACCAATGCGATGCGAGCCTGGGACGAGCACACCAGTTTTCGGGCTTTGTTGGAAGCCGACCCCGCGGTGTCGTCGTTGGATGTCACGACGTTGGACGTGGCCTTTGACCTGGACCGCTCGCTGCGCAACGTGGGTACCGTGTTCGACGCATTGGACGCAATCCAGGTCTGAGTCGGCGCTGATGCGTCGCCCACCTGCACGGTCAGACGCTGCGAGTGATGCCCGCGCTCTTCAACACTGCGGCCTCGACACCGACATCACGCCATGTCGCATATGAGATGCCCTGGCGATGGCTGTACGACTTGGCCACCTTGATGAAGTCGGCCTCGAGCGCCGAGACGTCGACCCGGGCACTCATGGTCTCGAGCTCGCGAATCAGATTGCGACGCTCTTGTACCAGACGCAACTCATCGAGCGCATCGGCCACCATGAGCTCTTCCTCGATGTTGGCAAGGCGAACATTGATCGAATCGGGAGTGCGCTTGCGTCCCCGCTTGGGCTTGTTGGACCGCAGTGCGTCCAGATACTCGCGTACAGCGCGACCCTCGGTGCGACCGGCGGCCATGGCTGCCTTGTGTTGATCGGTGAGCGGATTCTTGGGACCCTTTTTTGCCATGACGACAGCGTAGTCATCGACGTGACCTACGTGTGACATTGTGAGGTAGAAAGTACCGCTCTGGTCCAATTCTCCGCATGTCAATTCAAGTATCAGCGGCCCCCTAGATCGACTTCATTGGGTAGAACCACGCGCCTCATACGCCCATCGCTGACTGCTTGCCCATCGTGACCGAACGACCAACGTCGGCCACCGGCCCGCAGCGGCGCGGGCGCAGCGCCACGCGCACGGCACAGGTAGCGTCGGGCGGTCATGGATCTCGGCACGCTCCTCCATCTCGAATCGCATGGCCCGGACACCTACCTGGGCGTGGGGCCGCAGTACCCGTGGGGTGGTTTGTATGGAGGCCAAATCGTCGCTCAGGCATTGCGCGCCGCAGCATCGACTGTCGAGGACGACCTCATCGTGCACTCCTTGCGCGCCTACTTCATCCGCCGGGGCGACAACACCGAACCGGTCCGCTACGAGGTCGATCGCATCCGCAACGGCCGCAGTTTCTGCACCCGGCGCGTGGTCGCGCGCCAGGCCATCGGCGCAATCTTGAATCTCGAAGCATCGTTCCAGCGCGCCGAGGCGGCCCCCGATCTGATCACCGTCACGATGCCGCAGAACTTGCCGGCGCCCGAAGACCTCCAGTCCAGTGCGTGGACGCCCTCGTTCGAACGGCGGTGGCTGCCACACGGTTCGCTGGTCGCCGGCGAGCGCACAGGAACCGGCCGCCTCGGTGCTTGGATGCGCGTCAACGAGACGGTGGGCGACGACGATCTGCTGCACCGATGTTGGCTGGCATATCTGTCGGACGACATGCCCACCGATACGGTGCGCGCCGCGCTGGCCGAGCACGAACGCACGACCACAGGTCGTCAGCGGGTGGCCGCCGCCACCCCGGTTCTCGAAGATCAAGCCCACGAAGATCAGGCCCACGAAGATCAGGCATGGTGGGACCAAGTCTTCTCGGCCAGTCTGGACCATGCCATCTGGTTCCACCGACCGGTGCGCGCCGACGACTGGCATCTGTACGACATGACGTGCCATGGCTACACAGGGGGGCGAGGGTTGGCGACGGGCCACGTGTTCGCGCCCGACGGCGCCCACGTGGCGACCATCGCCCAAGAGGTGCTGCTGCGTCAGGGTCGCTGACCGACGCGCTCGCGCTACGGTCGACCGCATGGACCTGCCCCAGCTCGATGCCGCCCGCAGTGCGCTGCGCGATCACGTCATGCAGCACAGTGTGAGGCGAGGCGACTTCGTCCTGAAGTCGGGGGCCCGCAGCACCTGGTTTCTCGACACGAAACAGACCGCGTGTCGTGCCGACGGGGTGGTGCTGATGGCCGATGTCGCGCTCTCGCTGATCCCCGACGATGCCACGGCCATCGGTGGCCTGACCGTTGGCGCCGATCCCGTCGCGTACGCCGTTGCGGCGATCGGTGCCGTCAGGGGTCGCCATCTGGCCAGCTTCACCGTTCGCAAGGAAGCCAAGGATCACGGCGTCACCGGACGCATTGCCGGCGCGCTGCAGCCGGGCGACCGTGTCGTGATCACCGAAGACACCGTCACGCGCGGCACGTCGATCATGGAGGCTGTCGAGGTGGTTCGGGCCTTCGGCGCCGAGCCTGTGCTGATCACCGTGATCGTCGATCGCGGTGGAACCTGCGGTGCTATGGCTGAGGCTGCAGGTGTGCCATTTCGACCGATGCTGACGGCGCTTGATCTGGGGTTCGCGTTCGGGAGCTAGTGGCCAGCAGCAGCGCCTCCTCGCTGGGCATCGGCATGCCCAACAGGAATCCTTGTACCAGGCCGCACCCCAGGTTGCGCAACACCTCCAGCTCGGCGCTGGTCTCGACGCCCTCTGCCAACACTTCGTGATCCAGGCCGTGAGCCAGATCGATCATCGACTTCACGATCGCTTGGTCTTGCTTCGACGATGCGATTTCGGCGATGAACTCGCGATCGATCTTCACCATGTGGACCGGGTACTTGCGGAGGTACGCGAGCGACGAGTAGCCCGTGCCGAAGTCGTCGATCGCCACGCGGATGCCGGCGCGCTTCAGTTCACGCAGCCGCTCCAGCGCGGTCTCGGGATCGTCCAGCAACATCGTCTCGGTCATCTCCAGCATGATCCAGCTGGGCAGGACGGCATGGCGGCGCAGCGCGTCGCGCACTCGGGTCAGCAGGTTCGGCGACAGCAGCTCGCGTCCCGAGATGTTGACATGCACGACGATCGGCGGCAGGCCGACGGTCTTGCGCTCACGGTTCCAGGTGGCCACATCACGGCACGCCAGATCCAACATCCGATCGCCGAGCGCCTGGATCAAGCCGGTCTCGAGCGCGACTGGCACGAAGCGGTACGGGCGCACATCGCCGAGCACTGGGTGCACCCAGCGGGCCAAGGCCTCGAACCCCATCAGTTCGCCGGTCATGGTGTTCTGCACCGGCTGATAGACCACGCCGATCTCGCGCCGGGCAATTGCGCTGCGCAAACCGCGCTCCAGCAATACTCGTTCGGCGGCTTTGACCCGCGACTGTTCGTCGGCCACCTCGTAGCAGTTGCGGCCGCGCTCTTTGGCGCCGTACATCGCCAGGTCTGCGTCGTGCAGCAGGGCGTCGGCACTTTGGTACATCGGGCCGGCATGGGCGATGCCGATCGACGCAGACACGAGCGTTTGCTCGCCGGCCAGGTGGAACGGTTCGGCCATCGCTTGCAGAATTCGATCGGCCAGGCTGCAGACCATCGCCGTGTCGCCTGCGTTCTCGCACAGGATGACGAACTCGTCGCCTCCCAGTCGTGCCACCGTGTCGGCACTGCGCACACATTGCTCGAGGCGCTCGGCCGCAGCGACCAGCAAACGATCACCGAACGCATGGCCCAGCAAGTCGTTCACCGGCTTGAACCGGTCCAGGTCCAAGAACAGCACCGATGGCCATTCGCCCGATCGGCGAGCCTGCTGCAGGGACATGTCGATGCGCTCGGTGACCTGCGCCCGGTTGACCAAACCCGTCAGCGGATCATGCGACGACTGCCACGACAGGCGCTCGCGGGCTCGTTCGCGTTCGGCGTTGTCGGTCAACGCGACCAGGCCGCCGAGGTCGTGGTCATCATCGGCAAAGGGCACGACCACCACGTCGATCGACACACAATTCGCTGTGATCTCGAGTTCGGTCTCGGCCGGGTCGTCGGTCTGACCCTGCACATGCAGCTCGGTGACGGTGTCGGTCAGGAAGGCGTCGTCGAGCGCATCGCAGTGGTCGACATGTTCGGTGGCGTCCGAAACATCATCGATGTCGGCAGCGATGCTGGATGCGGCCCGCTGGCCGTCGCCACTGGTTGTCATGGGCCGAGCGTGCAGCGGCACGTCATGGCGTTCCCAATGACCCTGACGCAACACGTCGTCCAGGTCGGCGCGTGCCAGCAGCGGACGACGAATGCCGTCGCGGCCCTCGATCATCAACACATCCTCGAGATGGCGATCGACAACATCGTGATGGTCGCCAAGCAAGCGCTCGGCCCCGGGATTCACGGCCACGATGCGGCCGACACGGTCGAACATGACCAACGCCGTCGTCACCGAACCCACCACCAGTTCCAGGCGCTTGCGTTCGGCCGCAACGCGATCGTCGGCATGCTGTTGGACCTGTTCCAGGCGGGCGGCCATCTCCTTCGACGAGACGGCCAGCGTGCGGCCGATGGCCGTCACTTGTTGATCCGCGTCGTGATATGCGCGGTCCACTCGCTGCAGGAACGCATGCCACTGCGCCTCGGTGGGTGTGGAACGGGCGATGCCGGCGCGTCGCAGTTGGCGTCGCAACAGCTTGTGGGTGCCAGAGCCCGGTGCCGGTGCGGTGACCGGCGCGGGCGTGTCCGGTGCCGCTAAGGCCGGCACGGCATCCCGTGCCGCCAAGGCCGGCACGGTGTCCGTCGTGGCTGTTGCCGGGTCGGGACGAAGATCCGGGTCCATTGCTGGTCTCCTCAGGCGCCTGCCGCTGGCTGTCGTTCGCCCAGCGTCGTGATCGTCATGGTCTGGTCATACACATCGTTGGTGCCATCGACGGGCGCGATTTCGCCATACCCGTGGAAGCCCACCAGCACGACATCGGCGGGCAGTGCCTCCAACACGGCATCGAGCTCTTCCTCGGTGCGCTCGCCCAGCAGCGCCCGTCGTCCCAGCGAACTGACTGCGATGGCGACGCATTCACGGCCGGTCGTCGCCTGCTTGGCAGCCATGTGAGCGCCATGCACCAGTCCGTCGACAGAACCGCGCATCAGCTGCGCCGTAGCTCCCTGGGCGATGTCGCCGGCAAAGGTCAGGCTGCCTTCGGCTTCGTGCACCGACCGGACGGCGCGCACCACGGTGCGACCGTCCAGGTCCTTCACGGCCAACGGCAGCATCCACCCCGACGCCGGTGCCTGGCCGGTTCGGTCACCCAAGTAATCGAGGTACAGATCGGCTGCGCGATGGCCGTCCAGTTCGTACAGCACGTTGCCGAAGCTGCGCGTGACCACGCGGTCGGGGCCGAACGGCTCCCAACCCCCCGCCGAACCGAACCCGATCTCGAAGCGATTGCCAGAGAAGCCGACTGCGGTCACGTGACCTTCCAGGGCCTGACCGGCGACGAGCGTCCACGTGTGACCGAAGCGGTCGCCATCGGCGGCCAGCCCACCTGACACCGGAACGTCGGGCAACACATCGGCGATGCCCTCGGTCAGCGCCGTGCCGTTCACCGACAGACCATCGACCAGCACGAAGATGGCGGCCAACCCAGGCTCGGCCAGTGCCTCAGCCAACTCGCGGCCCGCCCGGCGGGCACTGCCGCTGCGGGCCAGGTCGGCATGCGCACAGCGCACTTGGGTGTCGTCGAAGCGCAACACGGTCACGACGAGTGTCTCGTCCAGAACCGAGTCACCCAGCACCTGGCCGCCTGTCGAGCAACCGATCAACGGGTGGCCTGCCCACGCCGAGGCCAGCTGCGCCATCGGTTGATCTGGATGGTCCACCACTGCCGCATCGCCGAACACGATTGCCAGCACGTTCTGGCCGGCGGGCGGCGTCGGCAGCTCGGGCGACCAGCCTGAGTCCGCGGCCCAGGTGGATGTCGCTGCGATCATGACTGGTTCATCGGAATCGGCGACCCCCTGCTTGAGGTATTGCGATCAACTTGACCGAACTCAGACGCTGCGCTGATCGCGCCTGTACTCGGGGCCGAGCTGGCCCTTTCGATTCACTGACCCTGGGTCACTCCGGCGGGTAGATCGTGCAGCAGGGAGTCGCTGACCCAGCACTTGGTGAGATGCAGGGTGTTGACGATTCGAACGACCCGTTTGGGCTCGTCCACGCCTCGGCCGCACATGCTGAGCGCCGCTTTGATGCAGTCATCCTCGGTGGGCAACACCATGGGCATCCGGCTGCGGCGCACCCCGGCGATGCCGGCAGTGAAGCAGTTGATGTAGGTCTTCTTCCAGTCGATCAGCCGGGCGACCGACGCCGGGATGAAGTCGGCGAAGCCGATGCCCAGCACGTTGCCACCGGAGGCTTCGGTGATGCCCAGCAGCACGATGGTGGCCACGGTTGGGCTGGCTCCATCGGCCAGGCCGTGCACCCAGAACCGGCCGGTCACGTTCGGGTCCATCGTCGTTCCGCTGATGTCTTTGCCACCGTGTTCGATGATGAGCACATCGATGTCCGGAAACGGCAGCGGCGGCACCAGACCACGGGCGTACTCGGTCAACTCACGTTCACGGTCGCCGCCCACCTGATCGGCGGTCAGCGCCTCGATGCGCACCACGTCGCCGCTGGTCGATTCGAGCGAGGTCAGCCCACCCAGCAAGCGGCCGGTGCCGCGCAGCGTCTCGATGCCGCTGAGCAAACGGTCGCGCATCTCGATCGGGCCGCACGAATGGATCTGTGCGGCACCCGGCTGCTTGCCGAAGCCGACGACGGCCATCTTCGTGCAGCCACTTTCGATGGGACCCTTGAAGCAGGTGTGCGGCTTGGTGCGGTTGACCGGCATGATGCGGTCGGCGCCCGCCGCATGCCGGTCGAGGTAGATGGGCATGCCCTGCGGTGTGCGGGCCACCTCGACCGTCTCCATCGTGGCCCTGATCTGGGCACCGATCGCATCCTCGGTCATGCCCAACGTCTCGAGCATGGCCCGCTGGCCATCGGCGGTGGCTCCACCGTGGCTGCCCATGGCCGGCACGACGAACGGCTCGGCACCCAGCTCGCGCAACCCGCTGATGGCGCCACGCATCAGACCGACGCGATCGGTCAAACCGCGACTGCCACCCCCGACTGCAACTGTCATGCCTGGCGTGACGTACGGCGCCATGGTGGCGACAACCTGATCGTGAGCCGTTGCGGCGACATCGGCGATGGGGTCCGGGCGCGGGGTGGCCAGGCGCACCTCGTGCAGTTCAGGAACGCGGAGCTCGTGGTGAAACGGCAGGTGGACATCGTCGAACATGTGGTCCCAAGAGCTCATTAGCGACCTCGATTCCCAGCGACCTCGATTGATGGCCGAACAGTAACGCGCCCCCGATATGCCTCCACGATGGGCCGGAGCTCGTTGGGTGCCGCGCCGTGCAGGATGACGCCGTCGGCGCCCAGCGCCAACTGGCCGGCCACGCCCGCTGCGCACTGATCGGCAGTGCCCGAGCCGGCCGGCGCCAGCCATTCGTCGGGGATCAACGTGGCGACGTGCTCGAGCTGCGACGTGGTGGCCTTGCCATCGAGCGCACCGCGGAACCCGGCCACGAACGGATCGGCCCGGAATCGCGTCAACACCGCGGGGTCCCACTGGTTGGTGCGCACCATCAGATCGCCGTACGCCTGCAGGTAGGTCGCCAGTCGCCCGACGGTCTTCTTCAGCCTGATGTCGTCCGGCAACCAATCGCCGATCGTCGCATAGCAACTCCACACCTTCACCGACGCGGGATCGCGGCCTGCTTGTTCGGCAGCGTCCTTGACCGTGCGAACACACCGTTGCAACGTCTCGTTGGTGAAGAACGTGTGCAACAGCACCTCGTCGAAGCACCGTCCTGCCAACCGCAGGCTGTTGGGTCCGAAGGCGCTGAGCAGCAGGGGGATCTCCTCGCGAAACTCGGGGTCCAGCGCCAGCACCGGCCACTGACCCGCGGGGCCGTCGTGGCCGACCACCACATCGCCGTGCCACATGCGTCGCATCAGCCCGGCGAAGTCTTCGAGTTGTGCGGTGGTGATGCGCGGCAGACCGAACGCGTCGAACATGCGGTCCATCCCGCGCCCCAGTCCCAGCACGAATCGACCGCCGGTCAACCGATGCATGGTGGTGGCAAACGCGGCTGTGACCATCGGGTGCCGGGTGTTGTGGTTGGTGACACCGGTCGCAATGCGCATGCGTGCGGTCACCGCACCGGCCACCCCGCTAATGGTTGCGATCTCCTTGATGTTGAACCGCTCGCTGAGGAACACCGTGCCGAAGCCCATCGCCTCACCCTCGCGACACTCCGGAATCAGGTCGGCCGGCGACCGCGGCGCGCCGGCCAACCCGTAGAAGCCCAGTTCGCTCAGCATCGACGGCAGTTCTTCGTCCATCCCCCATGCTGTCGCGATCGGCTGACGCGGGCTCCATCGGAACCTTGGTTCCTCGGATCGATCGGGTCGATCGAGCGAGTGGCGACGTGATGAGTGAGGGCTGGTCACGTCGCGTGACTTCTCGCCCGAGCCGTTCGTGCGTCAACATGCTCGGGTGCGCGAATTGACCGATGCAGTGGTGGTGGTCGTTGGTGCCACAGGCGACCTGGGTGCCGCCATCTGCGACGAGCTGTTGTCGCGCGGGGCGATCGTGCTGGGTGCCAGCCGTCATGGGCCCGATATCCACATGGACCTGCGCGACTCGCGGGCCGGCGACGCCGTGGTACGCGGGGCGCTGGGCACGCAGGGTCGGCTGGACGGCGTGGTCAATGCCGCCGGTGTGGTTGCGTTCGGCACCTTGGTCGACACCGACGACATCACCATCGAGGAACTGTTTCTCACCAACGCCATGGGCCCGCTGTGGTTGGCGCGTCACCTGCTGCCGGCGTTGGCCGAGAGTCGCGGCTTCTTCGCCAACGTGACCGGCGTGGTGGCCGAGCGACCGACCGCCGGAATGGTGGCGTACAGCGCGTCGAAAGCGGCGCTGTCGCATGCCTTGGCGGGCTTGCGTCGTGAGGCGAGGTCGATGGGCGTACACATCGCCGACCTGCGCCCGCCGCACATCGCCACCGGCCTGGCCACGCGGGCCATCGCCGGTACAGCGCCACCGTTCGGCCAGGGGCTGGACCCCGACGACGTGGCCGCGCGAATCGTCGATGCCATTCAGGCCGACGAGGCCGAGGTCGGCTCGGCCGCCTTCGGGCGTCCCTGACCGACGATCCGGCCAGAGTGGGTGTGTGAGGCCCGATGTGGGCGTCTGAGGCCCGGGATGGCCGGGGGGTTGGGCGGTTGGGCGGTTGCGCGGTTGGGCGGTTGGGCGGTTGGGCGGTTGGGCGGTTGGGCGAGAGTGGGTGGCCCGGGCCTGGGAACACGCAACACAAACTCTCGCCGAGCGAGACCGACCTGCGCGGATACCGTGCGCACATGGACGACATCGTGCTGCAGGCGGCCACAGCCGACGATCTGGAACGGATCTGCGCACTGCACAATCGGTCCGAGGCCCACGATGGCGCGCCGCACGTCCTGACCATCGCACAACTACACGATGAACTGGACGACGACACCGTCGTGCTGGCCACGGACGTGCGGCTGGCCCTCGTCGGCGGCCAGTTTGCTGGCTACGTGTACACGCTGCACCTGCCGTCGGATGTGCGGCTGGAGCGTTGCTACGTGTTTGCTCAGGTCGATCCTGGCTGTCGAGGGCGTGGTGTAGGTCGGACCATGATGGCCTGGGGTGTGCGGCGGGCGACCGAACAGCTGCACACCTCGACCAACGACCTCCCGAAGTTCATCCGCGTCGATGCCTACGACTTCATCGAGGGCGCTCACCGACTGTTCGCGCGCTGTGGCTTCACCCCGATCCGCTGGTTCGAGGAGTTGTTGCGTCCGCTGACCGACCTGCCAGCCCGCATCGCCATCGACGGCATCGAGTTTCGCCCGTGGCCCGACGACCGTGACGAGGAGTGCCGGGTGGTCAAGAACGCCGCGTTCGAGGATCACTGGGGATCCACGCCCACATCGACCGAGAAGTGGGATCACGTCGTGCGCGGCGCGTCGGGGCGACCCGACCTGAGCTTCGTTGCCGTTGAACGTGCTACGAATCGCATCGTCGCCGTGTGCATGAACCATCGCTACGAATCCGATGACGAACTGATTGGTCGGCGGGACGGGTGGATCGACACGCTGGGCACTTCGGCCGGCTGGCGCGGCAGAGGCGTGGCGTCGGCGCTGATCATCGAGTCGCTGCATGGACTCGCTGCGGCAGGGCTGACGCATGCCTCGATCGCTGTTGATGGCGACAATCCCACGGGAGCGGCGCGGCTGTACCGGTCGCTCGGCTTCGAACCCCAGCAGCGCAGCATCACCCACGAGATCCAGCTGTCCTGACCCGAGGTGTCGCATGGTCGCCCGGTCTCACGACCACGTGCGGCTGTCGCGCAGTCGCACGTATCGTTGGGCCATGACTTCGACGTCCATCTCCACCGCCACTGCGATGCCCGACATCGCTCGCGTTGTCGACACGGCGCGACAGTCGTTCGTTGCCGGTCGCACTCGGCCCAGGACATGGCGCGTGCAGACGCTGCGTCGCCTTCGGCAACTGGTGAAGCAGCACGAGCAAGCGCTGCTTGATGCGTTGGCGGCCGACCTGGGCAAGCCCGGTTTCGAGGCGTGGGTGACCGAGGTCGGTTTCGTGTTGACCGACATCGACCACACGCTGGCCAACTTGGATCGATGGATGGCACCGCACAAGGTGGCCACGCCGGTGGCGTTCAAACCGGGCCGGTCGGTGATCGTTGCCGAACCCTTGGGCGTTGCCTGCGTGATTGCACCATGGAACTACCCGGTGCAGCTGCTGTTGTTGCCGATGGTCGCCGCCATTTCCGCCGGCAATGCAGTCGTGGGGAAACCCAGCGAGCTTGCGCCGGCCACCGCCGAGGCACTGCATGCGCTGATTCGCGAGCTGGACGATGCGGCCGTAGCGCTGGTGGTCGGCGGCGTCACCGAGACCACCGAACTGTTGGAACAGCGTTTCGATCACATCATGTACACAGGCAACGGACGTGTGGCTCGCATCGTGATGCGTGCCGCTGCCGGACAGTTGACGCCCGTGACTTTGGAGCTGGGTGGCAAGAGTCCGGCCATCGTCAGTCGTCACGCCGACATCGACGTCACTGCGCGACGGATCGCGTGGGGCAAGTTCGTCAACGCAGGCCAGACCTGCATTGCCCCCGATTACGTGTTGGTCGAGCGGCCCGTGCACGACCAACTGGTTGCCGCCATCGGCCGGCGCATCACCGAGTTCTACGGCACCGACCCATCGGCCAGCGCCGACTTCGCGCGCATCGTCAACGAGTCGCACTTCCACCGCCTGGAAAAGCTGTTGCACAACGGCACCGTCGCCGTGGGCGGCGGCAGCGACGCCGACACTCGATTCATCGAGCCCACTGTGCTGACCGGCATCACCCGCGGCGATCCGGTGATGAACGAGGAGATCTTCGGCCCGATCCTGCCGGTGATCGCCGTCGATTCCTTGGACGAGGCGATCGCCTTCGTGAACGCCGACGACAAGCCGTTGGCGTTGTACACCTTCAGCCAGAACGACGACGAGAACCAGCGAGTGCTGGACGGGGCCACCAGCGGTGGTGCGTGCGTGAACGGCACGCTGATGCATGTCAGCAATCCGCACCTGCCATTCGGCGGGGTAGGCGAAAGCGGCATGGGCAGCTACCACGGCAAGTTCGGGTTCGACACGTTCAGCCATCAGCGCGCCGTGCACCAACGCAGCACTCGCACCGACCCGGCCTTGCTGTATCCGCCGTACACGCGCAACAAGCAGCGCTTGGTCAGGCGTGCCCTGGTCATGCCCGACCCCGGCGATCTGATCGCCCGGGTGGCCGGTCGCCTACGTCGCCGCCGCTGACCGGGTGACCGGTTCAGGTGATCGTCAGCAGGCCCAGCACGTGGGTGCGCAACACGTCCACGCCGGTGCCCTTCGTGGCACTGACCCAGAAGATGTCGCGCTCCTCGAGGTGACACAACTTGGCCACCTGCTGCTTGCGCCCGGCCAGCTTCGACGGCCGCACCTTGTCTGATTTCGTGGCCACGATGACCGTAGGAATCTGGTTGTCGACCACCCAGTCGATCATCTGCAGATCCAGCTTGGTGGGCCCGATCTCGCCGTCGACCAACAGCAGCAGGGCCTGCAGCGGCTGCCGTTCCAGCAGGTAGCGCTCGATCATGGCCTGCCATTTGGCCTTTTCGCGTGTGGGGACAGCTGCGTACCCGTACCCGGGCAGGTCGACCACGGTGGCGCCGGTGGGCAACGTGAACAGGTTGATCAGCTGCGTGCGACCCGGGGTGTTCGACACCCGGGCGAGCTGCTTGCGGTTGGCCAGCGCGTTGATGATCGACGACTTACCCACGTTCGACCGGCCAACCATGGCGATCTCGGCGGGTGAGTCGGGCAGATCGTCGACACGCGCAGCCGATGTCGCGAACTCGAGCTGCAACGGGCCGGCCATGCGAGCAGGTTACGGAGCAGTCAGCGATTCCACGGCGGAACGCACCACTGCACCCAGATCGATGCGTTCGAGGACGAGTGGGCCGATGGTGATGGGCACCCGTTCGGGCAGCAGGTCGTTCCACGACGGTGCCGATGATTCGGCGTTCTCGAATCGTTGCCAATCGTCAGACAGGAACGGCGAGGGCGGCGGAGGCGGAGCCACCAGGCGCAGATGTCGCTCGCCGCGAGCGCGGCTGCCGACGACCGCTCGTTCTGGCGCAGGCCCCGAACCGCAACTCCACTCGACCAGCAGCTCGGGCCGGTCGCCCAATTCGGCAGCGAAGCACAAGATGGCCGCAACCACGTGCTTGCACGGTGCCTCCTCGTCGGGGCAGGTGCACGACACGTCGAGGTCGTCGCTGTCGGGCACCAGCCGCACGATGTGTTCTCGCAGTGGTTCGTTGACCAGGTCGACGGGGCGAACCACCATGGGTACCCGTACTTGGGCGAGGTACGGCTCGTGCCGACTGCCCGCAACCGTGGCCCGCAGCAACCCCGGCGACAGGTCGAGCCGTGTTACCGCCCGCTCGGCCACGTAGGTCCGACCGCGACGGAACCGAGATGGCTCGGCCATGCCGGCCACTGCCACCGACAACAACGTGGTGGCCAACTTGCCGACGGCAGTGCCACTGTTCTGCGCGTTGACTGCGCGAGGGATGATGGTGATGCTCATCGCGACCGACCCTGGCCGTCGCCCAGCACCACCAGCTCGCGCAGTGCGTCGGTGGACAACTCGCTGAGCCAGGCCTCGCCCGTACCGGTGCCCACGACGGCGTCGGCCAGCGAGCGCTTGTCGGTGATGAGCGCATCGACACGTTCTTCGATGGTGCCCCGGCACACCAGCTTGTGCACGAACACCGATTGTGTCTGGCCGATGCGCCACGCCCGGTCGGTGGCCTGGTCTTCGACGGCGGGGTTCCACCACCGGTCGTAGTGCACCACCCGCGATGCCGCGGTCAGGTTCAGGCCGGTACCGCCGGCCTTCAACGACACGAGCAGCAACGGCGACGCGGCGCCCTGTTGAAACTCGCCAACCATGCGGTCTCGGGCCAGACGCGGTACGCCGCCATGCAGAAACGGCACCTGGGCGGGCAGCCCGTGATGGCCGAAGCGTTCGAGCAAGTGCCGTTGCAGCAGCAGGCCCATCTGTCGGAACTGGGTGAACACCAGCGCCTGCTCGCCCGCGTCCAGCAGGTCGGTGACCAGTTCGTCGAACCGGGCGAGCTTGCCCGAGCGACCGGCCAACGGTGAACCGTCGCCCAACGCATGCGCCGGATGGTTGCAGATCTGCTTCAGACGGGTGAGGGCTGCCAGCACCAGACCGCGGCGGCGCATGCCGGTGGCCGCCTGGGCATCGACCAACAGTTGGTCAACCACGCTTTGGTACATGGTGGCCTGCTCGCGGGTGAGCGGAGCCCACGCGATCTGCTCGACCTTGTCGGGGAGATCGGGCACCAGCGACTTGTCGGCCTTGGTGCGACGCAGCACGAACGGAGCAGTCAGTTGCCGCAGCGCTGCTGCCGCTTCCAGATCGCGATGGCGCTCGATGGGCAGGGCGAACCGAGTGCGGAACGAGGCGCGGCTGCCCAGCAGGCCGGGAGCGACGGTGTCGACGATGGACCACAGCTCGCTGAGCCGGTTCTCGACCGGCGTGCCCGTGAGCGCGATGCGCTGGCCGGCGGGGATGCGCCGCACGGCCTTGGCAGTTGCAGTGTCGGGGTTCTTGATGGCCTGCGCCTCGTCGAACACTGCCGTGGCCCAATTGATGGTGCCGATCACGTCGATGTCGCGCGCAGCCACCTGGTATGTGGTGATGACGATGTCGTGCTGAGCGACCCGCGCCGCAAACGCCTGCGCCGATGCCCGTCCGGTGCCGTGGTGCACCATGACCCGTGCGAACGGGACGAATCGTGCGGTCTCGGTCTCCCAGTTGTGTACGACCGACAGTGGGCACACCACCAGATGCGGCCCGGGCAGGCCGGCCAGGTGCGCCAGCGTGGTAGGCGTCTTGCCCAGCCCCATGTCGTCGGCCAGGCAACCGCCCAGGCCGACACGATGCAGGAACTGCAGCCAGCCCAGCCCACGAAGCTGGTAGGGCCGCAACGTGGCGGTGAAGCCCACCGGTACATCGCCCTCGGTCAACGAGGTGTCGGGCAAGCCCTGCAGCAGCTGTTTCAGCCAGCCGGTGGCGATCAGTGTGTCACTGCTGGTTTCGGCCGACGGCTGCCCATTCGCGCAATCAGGGGCGCGGTCAGTGACGAGGTCGGCCGCCAGGTCGGCAGCACCCAGCTCGGCCGACAGCTGTAGCAGCTGCAGGGTGCTGAGCTGGCCGTGTTGTGTGCGGTGCTGGGCCAGGTGCTCGAGCGCCCGGCGCGCATCGGCACGGCCCACCTGCACCCAGCGACCGTTGATCTGCACCAGGCTGGAACCGGCCTGAGCGGCGCGCTGCAACACCGCCTCGTCGATGGGAGTGTCGTCGACCACCACCTGCCAGTCGACCAATGCCGTGGCACCGAATCGGCTGGGTCCCTCGGCACCAGCCTGGGCTCGCGCCGTGCCCCGAGTGCCCGGGCGGCGTCGGGTGAGCCGCTCGGGCGAGATGAGGTCGATCTGTACCGCTGCCAACAGTTCGACCGCCTCGAGCGTGGCCGCGGCCTGGTCGATGTCGACATTTCCCACACCGCCGGCCTGCATCCAATCACCGAGCCACGGCGCGACGAGGGTGAGGTCGACCATTGCCTGGTCGACCGCCTGGTGCAGCAAAGGCAGGTGTCGTGGGCCGCCGGCGAGTTGCAGGGCAGCAGCATCGTCGCCCCGGATCTGGGCGAGCGAACACGACAGTGCCGGGCTGGACTCGTCGCCAGCGTCGATCAGTTCGAAGGCCAGCGGCCACAGGCCATCGGGCATGTCGGGCACGCCCAATCGCAGCCGGGCGCGGACCACCGGCTCGCCCTCGGCACGGCGCAGCATGGTGTCGAACGAGTCGGCGAGCTGATCGAGCGCGTCGACCAGGTCGCGCTCGTCGCGGAACCTGCCGGTGGGGGCCTGCAGCGCGCGCATGACCTGCCGCAAGGCGCGGCTGATGGGCCTGCGGGTATCGCCCAGGCCGAGCTGCCAACCCGAGTACGACAGGGTGGCGCGGGCGATCTGGTCGACGAACGAGTCCAGCACCGCCCGGGCGACGGTTGTGTGGTCGGCAGTGTGCGGCCCAGAGGGCGAGGGTGTGGGCGCAACAGCGGCCGCGACGACAGCCGGCATGGCCGCAGTCAGGTGCGGCAGGGCCAGATCGACATCGAGCCGCAGCGCAGACCAACTTGCGTGCCACCAGCCGTCGCCACGCTCGGTCAGCCGAGGCAGCACACGACCCGATCGCACCAGCACTTCGGCCAGCTGGAACGCCGATCCGAACCAGGTGACCGAGGCGCTGGGCGCGCCATCGAGGGCGTGCAGCCTGGCCAGACCCGCCAGTGTGGCGATGTCCAGTCGTTGGCACATGACCGACAACTCGCCCTGTGGCAGGAACAGCTTGGCAACGCGCACCGAGCCGGCCCCCGCCGCCGGAACGGCACCCAGCGAGCCGCGGATGGATGCATACAGGTTGCCGCCATGCGCAGTTCGACCCGGCTGCCAGGCGACGACATCGCCGTCGAGCCACGTGAGCTGCAGGCCGGGCAAATCGGCGTCGGAACGCTCACGCATGGACATTGTCATCGAGTGTACGAAGGGGGTGTCGCATCGTTCTGGACATCGGCTGTGACGGCAGTCGCGAAGCTGCATCAATCGA
>JANNFQ010000491.1:0-6303 GCA_031380045.1 Acidimicrobiaceae bacterium | reverse complement strand
GAGTTGACGTTCGCCGGCAGACAGACGCGAGCCCCGCTCGCGCACTTCGGTCAGCAGGCCATCAGGGAACTCGCTGAAGCGGTCGAGCACACCGATCGATTCCAGCGAACCGGCCACCTCGTCGTCGGTGGCCGATGGTCTGGCGATGCGGATGTTGTCCAAGATGGTGCCGCCGAACAGGAAGCCCTCTTGCGGCACCACCACCACGCGCTCTCGCAACGACGCCATCGACGCAAGCCGCAGGTCGACATCGCCGAAGGTGACGTACCCCTCGTTGGGGTCGTACAGGCGAGAGAGCAACTTGGCCAGCGTGCTCTTCCCCGCTCCGGTCGGGCCGACCAGTGCCAATCGCTCGCCGGGCGCAACGGCAATGGAAACGTCGACCAGTGCGGGTCGTTGAGACCCGTCATAGCGAAACGTCAAGCCGTGTGCGACCAGTGCGCCCGACGCCGGCAAGACCACGGGACGCGGGTGCTCGCCGACATCGGGTTCGGTGTCGATCAGGCCGTACAGCTTGTGCAGTGAGGCGGCGGCGGCCTGCACCGTGTTGTACAGCTGCGACAACTGCTGCACCGGCTCGAACAGGTTGGCCAACAGCAACACGAATGCGGCCACGGTGCCCACGGTGATCGAGCCGCTGTGCGCCAACCAGCCGCCCACACCCACCATCAGCGCCACCGCGAACACGCCGACGAACTCGACCAGACCGAAGTACCACACGCTGATCCGAACGGTGTGCAGGTGTGCCGCGTACAGCGACCGATTCGATGTGACGAACCTGCGGTTCTGCTCGGCGCCGCGGTGGTACGCCTGGATGACGCGCACACCAACGATGCCTTCCTGCAGTGTCGACAGGTTCTGGCCGACCTTCTCACGTACGTCCAGATACGCGTGATTGGACTGCCGCTGGAACTTGATCGAGGCCAGCACCAGAACGGGCAGCACGGCCAGCACCACCAACGTCAGCTCCCAACTGATCACGGCCAACACGATGATCGTGAACACCAGCAGCAGTGCAGCGGAAACGAACTGCAGCAGACCGAATTGGATCAGTTCGCCCATGCTTTCGATGTCGGCTGTCATTCGTGCCACCAGCACGCCGGCCTTGTTGCGATCGAAGAACGCCATCGACTGGATCTGCAAGCGGTCGAAGACCTTGACCCGCAGATCGCGCAAGAATCCCTCGCCGGCGACGTTGATGGCCATGAACTGTTGACGCCCGACCACGTAGTTCAGGACGACGACAGCGCAGTAGGCAATGACTGCCCCGTTCAACGCTCGGGCACTGCCACCTCCAAACCCACGATCGGTGGCGAACTTCACCAAGAGCGGACCGGCGATCGTGCACATGGTCGAGATGGTCACGAAGCCCAGCGCCGCCAGCAGATGTCGCCGATGTGGCTCGGCGAACTCCAGCGATCGCCGCAGGACACGTCCGGTCTCGGCGCGATCGAGGCGATCCTCGTCGCTGACGGCACCCCCGCCCCACATGTTCAGTCACCCCCTGCAATGCGCTCGGCGTGTTCGCTGCGCTCGGTTCGCCTGGCCAGTTCGGCCTCTTCAACTTCCTCGGCCTCTTCCGCAGTCAGCGCGGCCAGCACCTCGCGGTACCGCTCGTTCGAGGCCAGCAACTCCTCGTGCGTGGCATGCGCGGCCACGCGCCCGTCGTCGACCAGCACGACGGTGTCGGCCAGGGCGATGGTGCCGGCGCGGTGGGCGATGACGATGGTGGTGCGACCCTGCATGACGGTGGCCATCGCGCCGCGGATCTCGTGTTCCTTCGACGGGTCGACCGCGCTGGTCGCGTCGTCGAGCACCAGCACACGCGGATCCGACAGGATCGCCCGGGCGATAGCGATGCGCTGACGTTGACCGCCACTGAGCGAGAATCCGCGCTCGCCGATGACGGTGTCGTACCCGTGGGGCAACGCCATCACGAACTCGTGTGCGCCTGCCAACCGAGCCGCACGTTCTACGTCGGCTGCATCGGCGTCGGGGCGGGCGAAGGCAATGTTGCCGCGCACGCTGTCGTTGAACAAGAAGGTGTCTTCGAACACGATGCCCACCGCACGACGCAGCGGACCAAGTTCCAGGTCGCGGACGTCGATGCCGTCCAGCCGGATCGCTCCGTCCTGCACATCGTAGAAGCGGGTCAGCAGACGGGCCACGGTGGACTTGCCGCTGCCTGTCGATCCGACCAGCGCCACGCTTGCGCCCGGCGGAATGGTCAGGTCGAATCCGCGCAGCACCGGCGCCTCGGGGTCGTATCCGAAGTGCACGTCTTGGAAGCGCACGCCGCCGACGGGTCGACGCGGATCGTCGTCATCCGCCGAGAGGACTGGCGGGTCGGGCAACATCTTCGGCCGCTTCGGGTCGTCCACCTGGGGGGCGGTGGACAGCACCTCGTTGACGCGCAGCAGCGCGGCCGCCGCACGTTGGCCGAACGCCACCGTCATGCCCAGGTTGCGCAGCGGGAACACCAGCAACGCGATGTACTGCATGAACTCCAGCATCTGGCCATAGCTCATGCGACCGTCCAGCACGCGGTGGCCGCCGATGCCCAGCACGGCGATCATGCCCAAGTTCGGCAATAGATCCAACGCCGGAAGGAACGAGCTGCGAATGCGGGCCGACTGCAATGACACGCGACGAATGTCGTCGGCCTCGACGCGCAGCTTGTCGGCCTGTACCTGTTCGGCACCGAAGCCCTTGATGACCCGTACCCCGCTGACGCTCTCTTCCACGACGGTTGCCAGTTCGGCCTGTTCGACCTGCACTGCCAGCACCGCCGGGTGGATGCTGTGCGAGAACCGGTGCGACAGCAGGTTGACCATGGGCAGCGGGGCCAGGGCGATCAGCGCCAGGAATGGCTGCGAGGTGAACAGCACCACGATGACGGCGGCCACCATGGCCAGGTTCGATGCGGTGATGGGGATCATCACGATGAACGCCTGGATCTGCTGCAGGTCGCTGGATGCCCGACTCATGAGCTGACCGGTCTGCGAGTGGTCGTGATAGCCCACGTGCAGGCGCATGTAGTGCGCGAAAAGTTGCTCGCGCAGGCGCGTCTCGCTCAGCCTGCTCTCGCGGAACGCGATCAACCGCCGCCACCCCGCAAACACGCCCGACACCACTGCGGCCACAGCGATCAGGCCGGTCCAGAACCACAGCGACTCGCGGCCGATGACGCCGCGGTCGACTGCCTGTCGGGTGAGGCGTGGCACCGTCACCTTGGCGGCGCTCCACAGCAGGCCCACCACGACGCCTGCGATCAGACCGCGACGCTGTTCTCGCAACAGCCGTCGCAGCAACGGCCACCCCGACGGCGGCGGCGTCACTTGGGGCACGGCATTGCCACGGCTGTTCGGTCCACGACGCTCGACTCTACGCACCGATGCAGGCGCGCAGCGGACCCGCCTGCTGGCGCCTCTACAGTTGCGTCGTGGACCTGGTGTGGTGGATCTTCGTCGGCCTGATCGCCGGACTGTTCGCGCGATGGATCGTCAAGGACGATCGCAGCGGATGTTTGTACACGATCGGCGTCGGCATTCTCGGAGCGCTGATCGGCGGTGCGCTGATGCGGGCGTCGGGGTTGCAGAACGACAACCTCGAGTTCGGGGCATCGCTGGTCACGGCCACCCTGGGCGCCGTGCTGCTGCTGCTGGTACTGCAGGCGTTGGGCGGCCGCACACGTCGCCGTAGCCGCAGCCGCCGGCGCTGATCACGACAACAGGTCGCGCACCCTGTCTTTCGGCCGGCCGATGATCGCCCGATGGGCGGTCACCAGCAGAGGTCGTTGCAGCAGTTGCTTGTGCCGCACCAGCAGGTCCACGACTTGTTCCGGTGTGGCTGCGTCATCGTCGGTCAGGCCGAGCTTGGCCCACATGTTGTCGCGCCGGACCAGATCGGTGACCGGGTCCTCCAGCTTGGCGATGATCGCGCGCAAGGTCGGTGCGTCGGGTGGGGTTTTCAGGTACAGCACGATCTCGGCCTTCGCTCCCAACTCCTCAGCGATGCGCACGGCGTTGACCGACGAGTTGCAGTTCGGGTTGTGGTAGATGGTCACGCCACCTGCAGAAGTCGCCATGAACGCCATCGTATGCGGGCGGTGGACGACGTCTCAGCGTGCGTCGACGAACAGGCTCTGGCAGCTGTGCGGCGCTTGCCGCATCACACCCCCGGCGTACGGTGTCCCTTGCTTCCCCCGATGCCAGATCTCATACCTACCCACATCAGGGGGTCGCCATGTCGCGCCACCACATCGCTCCTCGTCTGCCACGCGCCCACCTCGACCCTGTCGACGACGCGGCAACTGCGCTGACACTCATCTCACTGGCCATGCACGATCCCATGCAGCCCGAGGTCGTCGCCTTCCTGCTGGACGACACCGGGCACGGTGGCACCATTTTGGTCGTCACCGGCGCCGAGTCGCCCGATGCCATGATCGGTGTGGTCGAGACCCTGTGTCTGGCGGCTGCCGCAGACACCAGGCTGTGTCGGCTGGTGGTCGCCTCCATCAGGCCCGAAGGCGCCACTCGTCCGGGCGACATCGACCGGTGGCTCGAGGCCAGCGCCATCGCCGACCTACACGACATCGACCTGGTCGAATGGTTCGTCATCGGGCCTGCCGGGCCCGAGTGTCCGCGCGACCTACTCGGCGAGCCCGAGCGGTGGTGAGGCTGTGCGCGCTCGCCGCTCAGCGGGGCTCAGCCGCAGACCTGCTGCCCGCAGCCGGCGCACCAGCTCGCGGCTCTCCACCAGTTCGGCGCCAGCGGCCAACAACTCGTCGCGGAACTCTTCGGGCACGTCGTAGTGGTCGCCCTGGAACCCCCGCCGAGGAATGCCGGTGCGGTCGGCAAATGCATGCAACTCATCCAGGCTGAGGTCGCTCACCAGATGCGACCAACGCCTGCCACGGAACCACCACCGAGGTTCGTCGATCAACACGGCCATCGCAGCAGCATCACATGGATGTGCTGCCCAGCGCAGGTCACGTAGCCTTGGCCTGTGGCCGCCCCCGAGATCGAGGTCCGCCAGACGTGGCGACACGTCGCCGGGCCGCATCACGAGCACGTCGTCGATGCGTTGCTCGAACGTCATCGCGAAGTGCATCGGCACTACCACACGGCCACCCACGTCATGTGGGTGTGTCGGCACGTGGTCGAGCTCGCATCGAAACATCCCGTGCCAGATGTACATGCTGCGCTGGCGGCTGCCCTCTTTCACGACGCCGTGTATCAACCCACGTCGTCCACCAACGAGGCCGACAGCGCCGCGCTCGCTGTTCGTCACCTCCACGACATCGGTTGGGCCGACGATCGTGTCGCTGCAGTCGATGCGCTCATCATGGCAACCGCCGATCACCTGCCTGCCGACACCGGCCAGGAAGTGCTGCTGGACGCCGACCTGGCCATCCTGGGCGCCCAAGCCGGTCACTACCAGGCCTACGCCACCGGTGTGCGCGCCGAGTACGCCCACATCGACGACCAGGCATGGCAGAGAGGCCGCGCCAGCGTGTTGCAGCACTTTCTCGAACGCCCCAACATCTACTGCACCACCACCATGCAGCAGTCGAGCGAGCATCGTGCTCGGGCGAACATGTCGGCCGAACTGGCATCGCTACAACCCGATTCGTGACCGGCGTGATTGACTGTTCGCCGTGAGCCAGATCGTCACCCTTCCGGCACCAACGCAGCCCGACCTCGACACCGATCATGTCTCGCAGACCGCCGAACCCAAGGCCGCGCACATCGTCAAGACCAAGCCCGGCGAAAGTGCTGCAGCCAAGGTGCTGGAGGCACGCATCTACGGCACGCCGCTCGAGGCGTTGTGCGGGCATGTGTGGGTGCCGTCGCGCGACCCCAAGCAGCTGCCACTGTGCGAAGACTGCAAGTCGATCTACGAGATGTATCGCTCGTTCAACGACGGGTTGAACGACCGCCCTGCCGAGTGAGCCCGTCGACATCAACCGACGGGCTACGCATTCGCCAGGCTGCTCGCGCCATCGTGCGCGCCCCTGGCAACCGAGTGTTGCTGGTGCGCTTCGAGTTCCCCGCCGGAACGCGCTGGGCGCTGCCGGGGGGCGGCATCGATCCTGGTGAAACTCCACAGCAGGCTCTCCGTCGTGAGCTGGTCGAAGAGTTGGGCCTGCACGAGGCACCGATCGGTGCGCACGTCTGGAATCGGCTGCACCTCATCCGCTTCCCCAGCGGCCTGTACGACGGCCAGAGCGAACAGATCCACGTGGTCGACCTGCCCGACGTCTTCGAACCGAACCCCACCCTCAGCTGGGAACAGCTGAAC
>JANNFQ010000487.1:0-16318 GCA_031380045.1 Acidimicrobiaceae bacterium | reverse complement strand
GGCTTTTGCAGCAGATGTACTGATACACTTTGCCAAGTGGTAAAAGCAGTCATTGATGTAGGTTCAAATTCAGTTTTACTTTTGGTTTCGGAGTTTCTGAATGGAGAGTGGTCTGAAATTCATAGCGCTACCGCGATCACTGCGCTTGGCGTGGGCACAACTGTTCGACGACGAGACAGTGAATGAATGAGGAGAAGAACGATGGATCATGAGCGTCGCATCCCGAAAGGCGTTCGCGCAGCCGCATCACTGGATCGCGCGCTCGCCGGCTGGCAGGCCTCTGTGGTGGTGCTCGACAGCCTCGACCCCGTCACGACCGAACTCGTGCGCTTGCGAGCGGCAGCCCATCACGACTGCCGCACATGCAAGTCCCTTCGTACGGTGGCCGGCCGAGACGCTGGTGTCGACGAGACGATGACGGCCAAAATCGAACGCTTCGAGACCAGCGATCTGCCCGAGCGTCACAAGGTTGCACTGCGGTTCGCGGACGTGATGATGACCCAACCAGCGCACATGTCGAGGGAGTTGAAGCACCAACTTCACCAGCACTTCAGTGACGCCGAGTTGCTGGAGTTGAGCCTCGACGTGATGAAGTGGAACTACCAGAAGGTGCCTGTGGCACTCCGTACCGACACCGAACCGGTGCCGGGACAGCTGACCATGTTGGCGTTCGACCAAGAGGGTCGCCACTACTTCGTGTGACGAGTGACTCGGTCATCCAACCGATCGTGACCAATCTGCCCACCTCGTGGCTCCGAACCAGGTGTACATGCAGTGAGTGCGGCCGACCGAACGGGGTACTGAGACACGATGTTCCAGATCAGCGATACCCAGGCGAGCGACAACGTGTCGCTCGCCCTTCGTGCCGTGGCCGACGAGCCGCGCCTGACCAGCGCGTTGCAGCGTGCCGAAGCACTTCGCATGGCGGCGGCACGAACGGTCGACCCAGATCGCGATGCGTTGCGTCTCGAGGCAGCAGTGCGTGGCGGCGACGACCTCTCGGCGCTGGCGTCGATCCACGCGCTCGGAACGGTGACGGCTGCAACAGCCGACCGGGTCCTGCTGGAACTGGTTCTGGAAGCTGAAGAACCGTTCGCTGCTCATGCCGCGTGGGCGCTGGCAGCGCGCCGATCGTCGCCCACGGCAATCTCCGCCCTCGTGCAGTTGGTCACCGGCGGAGGATTCACAGCGATGCTTGCCGAGCGCACGCTCATCGAGTGGTCTCGCTTGGACACAAACCCGACGATCGAATCCGTCGTCCGGGCTGCGGCGCACATCGATGCCGACGACCGGTCGAAGCGACAGTCCCTGGCAAACCTGCTGAGGGCCCTTCCGAACCATCCACCGAGCACACACGACGACCCGTTGACCCACCTGCACGGCACCGGTGAGGGCATCGTGGTCATCCAACCGTTCCTGCACGCGCATCTCGACCGGACTGGATCGGGGCTCGGGGCAGGCGACGCCGGCGGCATCGCCTCGCTACTCCGTTCGCTCGGCTCGGCGGTCGCCGGCATCGACACTGTCGACGACGTCATCACCGTGACGCGGCGCGACGTGGGCGAGGCCCGCACCGAGCTGTTGGCCCCAGGCCACCGGGTCGAGCGAATCACCTTCGGACCTGGGGGCGTCGTGCCCTGGCGAGAGGCCTGGGTGCACCGTACAGAGATCGAGCGTCGGCTGCGTGCCATCGGCCAGGCACTTGCGGGCCGTCGCGTCGTTTGGCACCTCAGAATGGCCGACGTCGGCACGCTGGCTGCCGCAGCAGTCGCTCGACGTCTGGGCCAGCCCGTGGTGTTCACGGCGGCTCCTGATCCTCACATCGTCATTGACGCCCTCCAGGACGGCGGGCAGCTGGATCGTTCGCGATTCGCCGTCGAGGATGCTGCGTCGCAGTACTGGTTCAGAGCCAGGATGGTCGAGCGGTTGACCGCTCAGGCCGATCACCTGGCTCTGCTTCCGCGACCGACCATCCATCGCGAACTCGTCGGCCTGGTGGGCATCGACCCGACCGAACTTGCCGCGCGCTCCACGGTCATCGCAGAAGGCGTCGATGTTGGCGAGTCGACCCGCGCGTGCGCTCGCCTGGCGGCGGGCACGGTGTCGCCAGCGGTTCGACGGGTCGTCGACTCGCTGCCGGCCGACCGACGTCGGCTGCCGTGGTTGCTCACCGTTGGGCGACTGCACCCGTCCAAGGGCCCGCAGCGGATCGTCGATGCCGTCGTCGCACATGCCGATCTGGCCGATCGCGTCAACATCGTGATCGTCGGCGGCAACATCCGTCACCCGTCAGCTGACGAACAGTCCACGATCGAGCTGATCCGGCTTGCTGCCGGCAGTTCACACAGCGGCTTGGTGTCGCTGACCGGCCATCTCCCGCCTTCGGCCGTCAGCGACCTGATGGCCTTCGTCGCCGCACAGGGAGGTGTCTACGTGTGCGCCAGCGACAAGGAGGAGTTCGGGCTGGCGATTGTGGAGGCGTTGGCGGCAGGGGCAGTGGTCGTCGCGCCCGAACGCGGCGGGCCGGCATCGTACGTTGACGACGGCGACAACGGCGTGCTGTGCGACGCTCGGTCGCAGACACATCTCAGCCGCGCCATCGTGCGAGCGCTGGGCCGCGCCACGGATCTGGAGCGTGCCGATCGATCCCGAGCGATGGTGCGCGACGAGTTGAGCATCGATCGCATGGCGTCCCGATTGGTCGACGTCTATCAGCAACTCGTGCCAACCGCCGTGAACGCATGAGGTCGTCCTGGTGAGGTTGCTGGTCATCAGCCCCGACTACGCCTCGCACGCACTGCCGATGATCCAGGTCGCTTCGGCGTGGGCCCGAACGCGTGGCGAGGCCATCGTGGCGACAGGTGATTCCACCCGTCCACTGGTCGAGCAGGCCGGCCTGGCGTGGACCCCGCTGCGTCTGGGCAAGGGCAGCAACCCCGGCGTCATCGAACTGAACCAACAACCGTCCGGCGAGGACGACCGTCTGCGCGCGTTCTTCGAGGCCACCCGAGCAGGCCCGGTTGCGACGCTGCTGTACCAGGCCGATGGGCGACGCCATGATTTGCTCCACGAACCGGACCGGGTGCTCGATCGCCTCACCGACGTTGTCGCGGATCTACGACCCGACCGCATCCTGGTGGATCATGTCGCCTTCGGTGCCCGCCTCGCGCTGATGGCCCTGGGTGTCGAGGCAGCTTCGATCGTGCTGGGCCACCCCAGTGCGCTGTCAGCGCCGGGCGAGGTCTACGGCCTACCACCCGAGTGGCCGACTGCGATGCGACCGAATGCGACCGAGATCCACGAGCTGACAGCCCGGTGTCGCGCGTCGGTGAGCGATCTGGGTGATGCGACCAGTGATCTGCTGCGACGACGGGCTTCCGGTGCACCGCGTCGCATCGACTTGACCTCGACACCTGGCCAGCCGACGATCTACGTCTACCCGGAAGCACTGCACGATCCGCTCCGTCCCCTTCCGCCCAACCACGTGTTCGTCGGCTCGCTGGCACGCAGCGAGAACCTGACCGACCAGCGCTCGCCGACCGGAGCTGGGCCGAGAGTTCTGGTGGCGCTCGGTTCGTTCCTCAGCGCACGCGACGACGTGCTGCGCACTGCCATTCACGCAGCCCGCATCGGCGACTGGCGCCTCGTACTGGCTCACGGCAGCACGCCGATCGATCGGCTGGGCACTCTCCCTTCGGGTGCCATCGTCGAGCGCCACATTCCACAGGTCGCCTGGTTGCGACACACCGACGTCCTGGTCACCCACGGAGGCAATGGCAGCATCACCGAGGCCGCCGCCGCAGGCGTGCCGATGGTGGTGCTGCCCTTTTCGACCGACCAGTTCGCCGGCGCCGCAGCGATCGAGCGCGCCGGGCTGGGCACGGTGCTGGCACCCAACAGTCTGACCGCCGACGCTTTGACCGCCGCCGTCGCCGAGGTGATGTGTTCCGGCGCTGCCGATCGTGCCAGTGTCGTTGCACAAGCCATCGCTGCCAGCGGCCCAGGCCGAGCCGTCGACGCGATCGCCGACGGTCGATGATCACCGGCTGTCAGCCGTGCAACTCGGCGATCTCTTCGACTGACGCCTGACCTGGCTGCTTGCCCATGATGATCATGGCCAGGACTTCATCCTTGGTCACGTCCGACTTGTTGACGGTGCCGACCAGCTTGCCCTGCAGCATCACGCTGATCCGGTCGGCGAGATCGAAGACATCGTGGATGTCGTGGCTGATGAGAAAGATGCCGACGCCCTCGGCCTTCAGTTGTGTGATGAGCTCGCGCACCTGACCCGTCTCTGCCGGGCCGAGTGCCGCAGTGGGCTCGTCCATGATCAGGATCTTGGCGTTGAAGTGCACAGCCCGGGCGATGGCGACCGATTGCCGTTGACCGCCCGAGAGCGACTTCACGGCGGTCTTCAGGTTCTTGAACCTGGGGTTGAGGCGCTGCATGACGCGCTGCGTGGCCGATGCCATAGCGGAATCGTCCAAAGAGCCCGACCGGGTCAGCAGCTCGCGTCCGAGAAATACGTTGCCGGCCGCATCGATGTTGTCGGCCAGGGCAAGCGTTTGATAGATGGCCTCGATGCCGTGGATTCGAGCGTCACGCGGGTTGCTGATGACGACGTCTTCGCCACCGATTCGGATCTGACCCGAGTCGGCGGGGTGCGCGCCCGACAGCGTCTGGATGAGCGTGGACTTCCCGGCGCCATTGCCGCCGACCAGGCCGACCACCTCGCCGGGATACAGATCGACCGACACGCCGTCGACCGCATGCACGCCGCCGAACGAGACGCGGATGTCACGCATCTCGACCAGAGGAACGCGCGATGATGTTGCGTCTGTCGGTTCGGGACGATCACTCACACTCATCTCCGCTCCTCTGCACTGTGGTCAGCTTGCACGACGCCGGTTGAGCATCGAGTCGAGGCCGACTGCGGCAACCAACACGATGCCGACGACGATGTCCTGCGTCGGCGAATCGAAGTTCAGCAGCACCATGCCGGATCGGAGCGACTGCATGATGACGGCGCCCAGCACGGCGCCGGGGATGGTGCCAACACCACCCGAGAAGGAAGTGCCGCCGATGACCGCTGCAGAAATGACGTCGAGCTCGTTCTGCACGCCGAGGTTCGTCACCGCAGAATCGAGGCGGGCCGTTTGCACCGCGGCGCTGACTGCGCACAACACACCCATGAGCATGAAGGTGAACATGATGATGCGGCGGGTGTTGATACCACCCAGCTCGGCCGCCGGTGGGTTGCCGCCGATGGCGTACACGTACCGCCCGAAGCGCCGTCGGCGAGCCAGGTAGGTGATGATCAACGTCACCCCGATCAGGATCACGACGGGGTAGGCGATGCCGGTAGAGATCTTCAGGCCGCCGGCAGGCTCGGTGATGCCATGATCCTGTGCGTACTGCGTGGCCAGGTTCGGCGGCCAGTAGTAGCGGTTGGCGACCAAGACAGCGGCGAGGACGACGACACAGCCAACCGTGGCAAGGGTCGCGTCGATCCACGTCGCTCGGACGGCGAGCTCGTATCGCTGACGCCGCCGCCGCGCGAACACGATGCCCCCGACGATGGCAGCACACGCCAAACCACCGAGCAGCCAGCTCTTCCAATCGCCCAGCGAGCCTTTCGGACCGCCGCCCAGCAACTTGAAGGTCTTGTCCATCGGCGTGAGCGTCTGTCCCTTCTTGAAACGGAAGATGAGGCCCCGCCACACCAGGAAGCCGCCCAAGGTGACGATGAACGCGGGGATCTTGCCGTACGCAACCAGGAAACCCTGCAGCAAACCGCACAGAGCACCGAGCACCAGCCCGACGGCCAGCGCGACGATCCAGGTGTACCACCTGTCGTAGCCGAGGTCGAACGTCTTCGGGATCCACTGGGTCTGCACCATGGCCATCACGTAGCCGAGGAATCCGAGCAACGATCCCACCGACAGATCGATGTTGCGCGACACGATGATCAGCACCATGCCGGTCGCCATGATCGCGATCGAGGTGCTCTGCACCGAGAGGTTCCAGAGGTTTCGCGCCGTCAGGAAGTCGCCGCCCGACCAGATGTGGAACCCGATCCAGATGACCGCGATCGCTCCGACAGTGCCCAGCAGCCGGGTGTCGAGCTCGGCCGACGTCAGGGCCGTGCGCCACGATGGCCGCTCTGACGGTGCCTTCGGTACGGCCGTCGCCGTCGCTGCATTCTCAGTCATGCTCACGCCCCCTTCGTCATCACCGTGTCACACAATCAGGTAGTGCCGAAACGCGACCGTCCCCCTCAAGCGCGATCTTCGCGCATGAGGGGGACGGACACCATTGTCAACTCGTGATCGTCACGGGCAAGCCGCGACAGACCCGGCCTCGACGCCCTGGCAGAGCGTGGCCGAGTCGATCCAGCCCGCATCGAGCACAACGTTCAGGTTGTCCTTCATGATCGGGATGGGCTTCAGCAGGATCGAGCTGACCTCGACGCCTCCGGGTGTGGTGAATGGAGCCGTACCGGCCACCGTGGACGGGTCGGGATTGGCGCACAGCGAGATCGCCGCTTCGCCGGCCTTCGTGCCCAGCTCGCGTGAGTCCTTCCACACGTCGACCGTCTGCGTGCCCAGCGCGATGCGGTTGAGCGCACCCTGGTCACCGTCCTGGCCGGACACCGGCACCTTGCCGGCCAAGCCCTGCGCTTCCAGAGCCGCAATCGCGCCGCCGGCCATGCCGTCGTTCTCAGAGAGCACGGCATCGACTTCGTTGTTGGCTGCGGTCAGGAACTGCTCGACCTGCGTCTGGGCGATGGCTGGATCCCAGTTGTCGGTGTAGGTCTCGCCGATGATCTCGATGTCGCCAGCGGTGACTGCGGCACCGATCACGTCCTCGTATCCCTGTCGCAGGAAGTCGGCATTGGCATCGGCTGCGTTGCCCTTGATGATGATGTACTTGCCCTTCGGCACGAGGTCGAAGATCGCCTGAGCTTCCATACGACCCACTTCGATGTTGTCGAACGTGAGGTACAGCACGCCTGGGTCCTCGACGAGACGGTCGTACGCGATGACCGGTACGCCAGCCGCCACGGCGCTGGCGACCGACGACTTGATGGCGGTTCCGTCTTGTGCCAGCACGATGAGCACGTTGGCACCCTGCGAGATGAGGTTCTCGACGTTGCTCGCCTGGGTCTCGGCCGACGACTTCGCATCGTTCGAGACGTAGCTGCCGCCACCGGCTTCGATGGCAGCCTTCAACGCGGGTTCGTCCCATTTGGCCCATCGCTCTTCCTGGTAATTGTTCCAGGACACGCCGACGACGCAATCGCCGCCTGCGGCGGGTGTCGAGTCGGCGGCAGCGGGTGTCGAGTCGGCGGCGCCGCCTCCATCACTGTCAGAGCCGCACGCTGCCATCACCAAACCGGCAGCGACAGCGACACAGGCCATTCGTCGAACATTCATCATGTTTCCCCCTTCAATTCGTGTCGCCGCGTCGAACGGCGACCCGTCGGGCACTGTATCGCATGTTTGTTCGGCGGGTTGACAATTGTGATCCGAGGGTTCTGGGCCGGTGGTGGCTCTGTCGGCCGATCGCGGCGCAGTTCGCTGGTGTGGTTCAATCCGTCGGTGGCCGACAAGCGACTGACGGGCGCTCTGATGCTGACGGCGATGGGGTTGGCGCTGGGTGCGTGCGGTGGCGGGCCGACGAGCTCGGTGCCGGCAGCACTCGAGGCACCGCACTTCGTGAACGATTCGGCGCAGTCCGGCATCGACCATGTGTATGACGGCGAGTTCGAGTTCTTCGTCGGTGGTGGGGTTGCTGCGTTCGACTGCAACGACGACGGACGCGACGAGCTCTTCATCGCCGGCGGCAGCAACCCTTCGGCCCTGTACCGCAACGACAGCCCACTCGGCGGTCAGCTTCGCTTCGTTGCCATGCCCTCGCCAACCACAGATCTGATCGCAGTCACGGGTGCGTACCCGCTGGACATCGACAGCGACGGCCTCGTCGACCTGGCTGTGCTCCGACGCGGTGTCAGCGTGATGCTCCGCGGCCTTGGCGACTGCTTGTTCGAAGGCGCGAACCAGCAACTCGGCCTCGCCGACAACGGCTGGACCGCAGCGTTCAGCGCTACGTGGGAGGGCGTGAACCAGCTGCCCACACTGGCATTCGGTCACTACCTGAAACCCGATACCAACGAGTGCGCCGACAGCGTGCTGGTCCGACCCGCCCCCGGTGGTTCGACCTACGGACCGCCCATCTCGCTCAGCCCGGGTTACTGCACGCTGTCGGTGCTGTTCAGCGATTGGTCTCGATCGGGCCGGCGCGATCTCCGCATGGCCAACGACCGTCATTACTACACCGACGGCCAGGACCAGCTGTGGCAAGTCACGCCGGGGCAGGCGCCGCGTCAGTACACCGAGAGCGACGGCTGGCATTCGTTGCGCCTGTGGGGAATGGGGATCGCCAGCCAAGATGTCACCGGCGACGGCCTGCCCGAGGTCTTCGTCACCAGCCAGGGCGACAACAAGTTGCAGACGCTCGAGAACGGAACGAACGCGCCCGCGTATCAAGACATCGCCTTGTCATCCGGCGTGACGGCGCAACGTCCATTCACCGGCGGCGACGTGCTGCCGTCCACGGCCTGGCATCCCGAGTTCGAGGATGTCAACAACGACGGCTTGGTCGATCTGTTCGTCAGCAAGGGCAACGTCGAGGCGCAGATCGACTATGCGACGCGCGACCCGAACAACCTGTTCATCGGCCAGCCCGACGGCACGTTCCTCGAGGGGGCCGAAGCAGCGGGCATCGTCGACTTCGATCGATCTCGCGGCGCCACGCTCGCCGACCTCAATCTCGACGGGTTGCTGGATCTTGTCGTGGTGAACCGCCGCACGAACGTGGCCGTGTGGCGAAACGTGGGAACCGGCGATGCGGCCGCCCCGCAACCGATGGCTCATTGGCTGGCGATCGAACTGCATCAGCCGGCGCCGAACGTCGATGCGATCGGAGCGTGGGTCGAAATGCGGATCGGCCAACGCGTGATCACCCGTGAGGTCACCATCGGCGGCGGGCACGCCGGGGGAAAGTTGGGTTGGATCCATCTCGGCCTCGGATCGGCAAAGGAGGTCGAGGTCCGCATCCGGTGGCCCGACGGGTTCACCGGACCATGGATGACGGCCCAGGCCGACGAGTTCGTCACGATCCAGCGCGGTGCCACCGAACCGCTCGCGTGGCAGCCCGCAAACGGATGAAGCTGCGATGGTCAGCTGCCGGCGTCCAACGGCAACTCGTCCACGTTGAGCCAACGCGCCCCGGTGGCCCGGCGCACCACGAACGTCGTTGCGAACGCAGTCGTCACACGCGACTTCACCTTTTTTGCCGCGTCGTACGTCAGCGAGGTCACGGTGCCACGAGATTCCAGGCCCAGGCTGAGCCCGTCCTGCCGGCCGAACGGGATCAGCAGCGTCACGTGCACCTCGTCGATCTGGTACTGCTGAACGACGGTCGTACCCGAGGCGACGCCCTGCCGCAGGCGATCACGCATCTGATCCAGCCGATCCCCGTGATCGACGGCCGTCAGGATGGACTCGTCGCCGCGCAGCAGCGCCTGGCTCTCGAGCTGGAGGTTTTCGGCCAGCCTCAGCACGATCTCCTGAGCCCCAGGTCCTGTGATTTCATGGTTCCAATCCAACACGTCTTGCTGGACCGAGATGGCGGGGAACGTCGATGCATCGACATCATGCGGTACGCGATCGAGCAGCTCTGCATCGGTCGCGACGACGACTCCACGTGCCGGTGCGCCGGCCGCAACGATGCCGACACCCACGACGATCGCAAGTGCCGAGCACAGTCCGGCGCGAACCGAAACGCGGCCACTGCTCAGCACGCCGACGCCGCGACGACGCGACGCGTCGCGAGTCGATGTCCGCAGTAGCCGGTCGACGATCGGTCGTCCTGCGCAGACCACGGCGAGGCCACCCAGCAGAGCAACCTTGGTGCCGAACTCGGTCTGCTGCGGCGCCATCAGCAACGTGCTTGCCACCGCGACGAGGATTCCGAACGTCACTCGGCCGTTGCGACTCGTCGGCACCGTTTTCGGATCGGTGATCATGAAGAAGAGGAAGATGAGCAACTCGGGAGACGTGACGATCGATCGCCAGTAGTCGAAGCCGCAGACAGGAGCGAACGCCCAACGAGCGACCATGCAATGCCCCGACGCCGCCAGTAGCCCGATTCCGGCGACGAGCGTGCCGTAGAACGCCACCACGACACCGAGTAGTCGGAGGCGCGCCGTGATGATGAGCCCGCCTGTCAGGATGACCGCGTACGCCGCCGTCATGGGCACGTCGAGGGGCCCCCACCAGAAGTCCAACGGTTCCAACCGTGTGCTACCGAACACTACGAACGCCACGACGAGCCCGACGTTCGAGGGGTTGAACACGTGCGCGCCTCGATACCGAATGACGTACTTCGTCAACAGGCAGGCCCCGGCGACGCCTGCGAACACGTACCAGGCGTGGAACGTCCAGTGGTCATGAGGGGTCGTTGTGGGCACGCGAAGGATCAACGCAACACCGCTGCCGGTCAGCATGGCGCTGGCGGGCCACACGAAGGCTCGATTGGCCCTGAAGGTGATCGCGACCTCGAGGATGGCGCAGGTGAGAATGGCCGACACGATCTGCGGCACGCTGACTTGGAAGCCCAATGCCACCTGCCCGAGCACATGGATCGTGATCACCACCGATGCCACGTGCAACCGCGAATCGCGAATGCTCGGCAGCGTCACCGGGTACGTGTTGCGGGCCAGCGTCAGCGTCCTGGTGCTCACGGATACACGCCCAACGCCGCAGCCGGCCACCTCGTCGACGACTGAACACGCACGGCACGACGGTAGCCACTCGCAGCCGACGAGGGAACGCCGTGCGCCGAATTCGCACAACGACTCAGTTGGGCATCAGGTCATCGGCGATGTGCGTGGCTGCCGCCAGACTGCGCGGGTGGCCGGTCACCGTCGACAGGAAGTCATCCCTGGAGACTGCGAACAGTTCCACTCGCGTCACGCACGTGACCGTTGCCGATCGCGGCACGTCGCGAAGCAAGGCGATCTCGCCGAACGACTGCCCGGCCCCCATCGTGCCGACGGCATCGGCCCCGACGGTGACGGCCACAGTGCCCTCGACGATGAGGTAGTAGCGGTCGCCAGGTTCGCCCTCGGTGATCACAACGGCACCCGGCTCGGCGAAGACGACCTCGACCCTGTCGGCCAGTCGCGCTACTGCGGAACTACCGACATGTTCGAAGACCGGATCGGCCAGCAAACGCAGGACTACATGCTCGGGCGGGGGCGGCACATCGCCGCCGAGGTGGCGGAACCAAGCACCGCCCGACACCATCGCTGCAGCGGTGACGACGCCGATCACGACGAGCGCCGAGTTCAGTCCCACCGCGCTCACGAGCACCGACAACATCAGTGAGCCCAGCGCCATCACAGCCATCCTGAGTCCCTCGCACACACCGAAGATTCGCGCCAGCACACGATCGGGTGCTGAGCGCTGGATCCCGACGTCGGTCGTGACGCGCAGCAGGCTTTCGGCCGTTCCAAACAGCAGGAACATCGCCACCGCCGGCGCGAGCGACCCGATGCCGACCAAACCGAAGTACGGCAAGGCAGCCAACACTGCGCTGGCCAACAGGTACGGCAGCACGCGCGAGCGACCGATCAGTCCTGCGGCAGCTACAGCACCGAGCACCGCGCCAACGCCGAGTCCGGCACCCAGAACGCCTGCGGTTCCGCCGCCCGCCCCCAACCGCGACTCGGCGAACATGACCATCAACACGTCGGCGACGCCACGGGTGAAGGCCCCAGCGATCACCAGCAGGACGAGCACCCGCAGCACTGCGTGCCAACGAAGCACACGGAGGCCGGCGAGCATCTCGGAGACCACTCCGCCGGCGTCGACGCGCAACCGTTGGATCCGGTCGTCGTTCACCAACGTGAGCCGCGACGACAACAGCGCGCTGCAGCCAACCACCACTGAGCACATGGCGAAGACCACTGCCGGCGAACCCTCAGCCAGCACTGCGGCTGCGATCAGCGGGCCTACGAACATCCCGATGTACTCGGTCAATCCGGTCACCACGTTGGCGGCCACCAGATCGTTCGGGGTTCGCGCGACGATCGGCAGGAGCGCTCCCATCACCGGCCGGCTGAACGTCACGGACGTCGCGACGACAGCTCCGATTCCATAGGCCAAGAGTGGTCGGCCGGCCCACATCGCGGCGGCAGTCGCGACCATCGACGCGGCCTGCGCAGCGTACCCAGCGGCCAGAACGCGCTCGGGACGGAACCGATCGCCGGCGTACGCCGCGAACGGAGCTACGAAGACGGCCGGTCCCAGTTGCACAGCGGCAACCACGCCCGCTTCGCCGACCCCGCCTCGCTGATATGCGAAGAGCAGGATGGCCAACCAGGTGGCGTGTTCGGCAAAAGCGAATCCAACGAACGAGGCTTGAATTCGCGCCAACTGCGGGTCACGGGCGACCCTCAACACCACCTCCGCCCGGCTCGCCACGGGGCATTCTCTCAGAACCGGCGATGGGTCCGACCACGTGCATCGTGGTGATGCTCAGGCGCCATTTCGATCCATGCCATGTGCGTGTGCTGCGCTCCACCGGGCGAGGTTGGATTGGCCACCATCACCACGACCCCGGCGCGAGGACATCGTCACCGTGGGAATCGCACAACGAAGCGCGCACCTCCTCGGGCACTGTGCTCGTACCTCGCAGTACCGCCATGGAACTCGGCGAAGCGACGCACCAGAAACAATCCCAATCCTGTGCCGGGAGTCTGTGCGGAAGCGGCCCCACGCGTGTAAGCGTCGAAGATCGTTTCGATGTCGCCGTCAGCAACGCCCGGGCCATCGTCATCAACGCTCAGCTCGACCCAGTCGCTTGTCGAGCGCACCCCAAGTTCGACAGTGGTGCCGTTGGGTGTGTAGCGGAGCGCGTTGCGGACCAGGTTGTCGATGATGCGTTCCAACTGCAGCGGGTCAGCGCTGATCATCTCGGGCGACCGACCGACAGCGACTTCCAGCCTGTGGGTGGGCACGTCGAACGACAAGACCGCGGACAAGACCAAGTCAGCGACATCGAGCTCGACACGCCGGGGCGGCAACAAGTCCGAGACTGATCTGTCGGCAGCGACCACGACGTCCAGCATCCTGGCAGTCTCTGTGGCGTCCACGTGGATCTGGTCGAGGATCGCGGCCGCCTGCTCGGCCGACAGTTCGGCCGACCGTTCGCGCAGCAACTCGCTGCGGATCTTGATCGCGCCGAGCGGCGCGCGCAGATCATGGGAAATCGCGGTCAGCAATGCCGCCCGCTCGAGCGTCGATGCCGTGATGTGGTCGAGTGACTGTTGCAATCGGGTGTTCAGCACCAGCAGATCCGTGGCATCGACGAACGTTGCCACGGCACCGGCCGCACGGTCCATCGAATCCATGAGTGGCACCGAGCTGACTACCAGCCAGCGACGCTGACCGTCAGGACGTTGCACGCCCATGACCACCTCAAGCACCTCACGACCAGTCGCCAGCGTGACCGATGCCGGATGCTCGTCGCCCGGAAACGGCGATCCATCGGCGTGCACGGCGTTCCACGTTGGATCAATCGGTGTGCGCCCCCGCATCTGCGACTCGCTGAGGCCGAGGCTCTGCTCGGCCGCGGGGTTCGTCCGCTCGATGCTGCCGTCGCGGGCGTGGACCACCACCCCCTGAGCCAGCGACGTGATCACCCTCTCGAATCGGTTGTCTCGCTCGAGCAGTTCGGCGTGGTGAAGCGCACGCTCGGCTGTCGCAATCTGCAGCTCCAGCAGGCGCTCGACCTGATGTCCCAACGCTTCGAGGGCGCCCAACTGAGCGTCGGTCAGCTGACGCGGCTGTCGATCCAGAACGCACAGCGTGCCGAGCGCCTGCCCGTCACCGATGCGCAGCGGTGTACCCGCATAGAAGCGAATGTGCGGCTCGGACACCACCAGAGGATTGTCGACGAAGCGAGGGTCTGCGGCGGCGTCGGATACAACGAGCAGCTTTCCGCCATCTACCGTGTGGGCACAGAACGCAATCTCACGCTTCGTACTGGCGATCTCGATCCCGATCTTTGCCTTGAACCACTGCACCTCATCGTTGACGAACGACACGAGCGCGATCGGCGTGTCGCAGATGGTCGATGCGATCGAAACGATCTCGTCAAAAGCTCTGTCGTGGCGATCGTCGTAGCCACGAAGCTGGTCGAACAAGTCGATAGCACCGGCGACGGACGACCCCTCGGAAACCCCAACAGAAGTACTCAAGAATCAACAGGCTAGTGACAGCCTCGTCAGCCTGATCGACCTGGCACGACAGTTCCGACCCTGCGGGCAGCCCGGTCGGCCGCCTTTGGGCCGGCGAGCTGACGCAGGAGCAGCAAACCGTCGATGATCGCAATGGCTGCCTCTGCCTCGGCGCGACGGCGGGCCGGAGTGCCGCGGATGAATTCGCTGGTCCATGCGATCCATGCCTCGACCAGTTGAGGAACCAGACTGCGATAGGGCTCTCGTCCGGTGGCGGCGAGCCCACCCGCTTCGAAGAACAGGGCGAAAACCGGATCTGCCTGAGGCCGAGCAAGGATCGGCCAGGCCGCTCGAACGATCTCCAGGTGGTCGTCCGCCGGCGACGAGAAGGTCGGGGCCAGCGTCTCCTGCAGCTGGGCGCCCATGGCGAACAGCACCTCGCCGATCAGGTCGTCTTTCGTGGGGAAGTAGTACACGACGATCCGATCGCTGATGCCCAGCCGCTTGGCGACGCGTCCGAAGGTGAGCTGGCTCAGCCCGTCGTCGAACGCGGTCGCGAGCGCGCCTTCGAGCATCTCTGCCTTGGTGTGCTTGTGACCCATTGCGCTTGATTGTAGTCGTCACTGCGATTAGCATTTCGCAGCGATCACTACAAACACCCTGGAGGCACACCGATGACCATGAGCATCTCGGCAGCGAACGCAGCCGACCTGTTCCGACGAGAGCCCGATCGGTTCCTCGACGTCGGCGCCGGCCAGGTTGCCTATCGAGCCGTCGGTAGCGGACCAGATGTGCTGTTCGTTCACGGCTGGCCGGTCAGCGGCGCCACGTTCCGCACTCTGCTTCCCTACCTGGCCGACCACGTCACCTGCCACGTGATCGACCTTCCCGGAGCAGGGTCCAGTCGGTTCACCGCCGACACACCACTGACGATCGACAATCACATTCACAGTGTCCGCCGCGTTCTGGATCTGCTGGATCTGACCGACGTCGCCGTCGTCGGGCACAACAGCGGCGGGATGATCGCCCGCCACGCCGTGGCCGGCGATGCGCGCCTGCGCGCCCTTGGGTTGATCGACACCGAGCAATCAACTGGCCTCAGTTGGAAGTTCAAGTCGTTCATCGCCGGACGACGGATACCCGGGTACGGCACTGCGCTGGGCTGGCTCGCCGGTCGGCCACGGCTGCGCCGGAACCGACTGGTGCTCGGCGACGCGTTCGCCGACCCTTCGTTGCTCGACGGCGAGTTCGACGAGTTCTTCCTGCAACTGCTCCACCGGTCTCGTCCGCATCGAGACGCGGCCATCCGACTCTTGCGCAGCTTCGACTACCACCACGTACGTGATCTGGGCGAACTGCACCAACGAATCAACGTCCCCGTTCAACTGGTCTGGGGCGAACACGACCGCTTCTTCCCGGTCGCCTGGGCCGAGGAGATGGTCGCCACCTTCCCCAATGCCCGCCTGGAAGTCATCAAGGGTGCCGGTCTGTTCGCCCACGAGGAACGACCAGCCGAAGTGGCCCAAGCCCTGCTGCCAGTGCTCACCGGCAAGGGTTGACACCCAACCCGCTACGGCCAGCACGTCAGCGCTTGAGGCGTCGATGATCTCGGCATTCGGGATGTGTGACCGCGATTTCACACGCCAGACGTTTGGGGTTCGGGATGCTGAGCTGTGTTCAGCTCGGACGACCTGCGGCGCTGGTGGAGGAGCTCACGCATCTGCAGCACAGGTTGACGTACCGCTTTGGCGAAGCGTTGCGGGTACGAGTCGATCTCGCCGGGGACCCCGTAGCGATCACCGTCGGCGGTATCGCGGCGCAGCAGGGTGCCGAAGGCGCGATCCCAGACGGTGAACATCCCACCGAAGTTGTTCTGCGTTGTGGACGGCACGTGATGTCGACGATGCAACCGCGGTGTGACCAGGACCATCTCGATCCACGGCAGCTTCACGTTGCGCGAGACGACGTGCACCGCGGGCTGGAGGTTCTTGATGCTCGACAGGGTGGTTG
>JANNFQ010000472.1:0-2892 GCA_031380045.1 Acidimicrobiaceae bacterium | reverse complement strand
CGATCTCACGAACCCGCTTGGCCAGATCCTGGAACGGATGACCGTGAGCGGGCAGCGCCACGGTCACACCGGGCAGTTCGGCCATTCGCTCGAGCGACTGGAAGAACGCAGCCAGCGGATCGGCGACCGTTCCGGCCATATCACCGATGTGCGGGGTGATCGTGGGCAGTACGTGGTCGCCAGAGAACACCACGCCGCCAACAGGGTCGAAGAGGCACAGGTGATCCTGTGTGTGCCCAGGCGTGTGCAGCGACACCCATTCGCGCCTGCCCAGCGTGACCACTTGCGAGTCGTCGACGCGCACAGTCGGCCGCGGGTGGTGCTTGTTGGTCCGCATCTCGGCGCGCATCTCGCTCATCGCTTCGTCACTGGGAGGGCGAAACTCGCCGCCCCACGGCGTGGGCCGCGACCAGTCTTCGGGCATGTCCAAGGCATCGGACGGTGTGTCGTCCAGGTCGTCGCCGCGTTCCCACCACAGCCGGAAGCTGCGATGGGTCAAGACGTCGGCGTCGGTCTCGTCGCGCAGGCGCGCGGCGCCGCCGAAATGATCGGGATGCGAGTGCGTGATGACGACCGTGTGGATGCTGCGCAACGGGATGCCGGCACGCCCCAACCGGTCCAGCAGACCTGCCCACGATTGCGGGCCGGGCAAGCCGGGATCGACGACGGCGAAACCGCGCTCGTCCTCGAGCGCGTAGCAGTTGACATGCCCCAGTCCGGTGAACTGGATGGGAAGCTGCATGCGAAGGATGCCGGGAGCCACCTCGGTGATCTCTTCGCTGGCCAACTCCTGCTCTTGCTTGCCTGGCATGTTCGGAAGCTAACTGCCACCTGCCGCCGGCGGCTCATCGGGCCGACCCACTGCTGCGGCAAAGCGGAATTGGAAGTGCTGCTGGATCATCCGCCGATCAATTGGAACGCTGTGGCCGGCCGGCCGCCGAATCGGTCGGCCGCGGCACGAGCCATGTTGGTCAGGAACGTACGTGGGTCAGCCATCTCGCCGCCCAAACCGGCCAGGTACGTGGCGTGGGCTTCCAGCGAGGCGATGGCACGTTCCAGGCCCGACTCGACGGCAACAGCATGAGTCGGATTCGACGCTCCGTTGATGGCGACCCACCTGACGCCGCTCCACCGTTCCAGTCCGCGCTCGATCTGCTCGGGGAAGATCCATCGATTGCCCGCGTCCCCGACCGCATCCATCACGGCGCGACCGGTGTTGCGATGGTCCGGAGAGTTCCAGTGCTGCCCGAACCACGTGTCCTCGTGGTTCAACGTCACGATCAGCTCGGGCCGGCGCCGGCGAATGGCCGCAGCCAGGTCGCTGCGCAACGTCAGCGAGTGCTCGATGACTCCGTCGTGATGGTCCAGGAACTCGACCACATCCACACCCACACACTTCGCCGCGGCAACCTGCTCGCGCTCTCGGCGTGGACCGCACTCGGTCGGGCTCAGTCCGTTGATCCCGGCTTCACCGCGAGTGACCAGCAGATAGGTGACCGTCTTACCGGCATCGGTCCAGACCGCGATCGCCGCAGAGGCGCCGTACTCCAGATCGTCGGGATGGGCCACGATCGCCAGCACTCGATCGAAGTCCGACGGCATCTCCAGCAGTGGTTCCATGGTGCCTTTCATACCCGAAACCTGCGGGCGGGCGCACGCTCGTAGGCTCGCAGCGATGGCCGGTGCCGATGACAGCGCTCGTGATCTGCCCGCCGGCGACTTCTCGTCGTGGCTGGCGGGCATGCAGCAGGCGCTGAGGGGACGGGCCGATTCCGATGTTCCGTGCGGCACGTGCACGGCATGTTGCACATCTTCGCAGTTCGTCCACATCGCTCCGGACGAGGCCGATGCGTTGGCACACATCCCAGCCGAACTGCTGTTCTCCGCTCCCCGCCTGCCTCGCGGGCACGTCCTCATGGGCTACGACCAGCACGGGCGGTGCCCGATGTTGATCGATCAACAGTGCTCCATCTATGCCCACCGGCCCAGGACCTGCCGCACCTACGACTGCCGCGTGTTGCCCGCCGCCGGCGTAGAGCTGGACGAGGGCGAGAAGGTGCTCATCAGCGAACGGACACGCAGGTGGAGGTTCAGCCATCCGACTGCGCTCGACCGCGTGCAACACGATGCGATCCAGGCTGCGGCAGCGACACTCAGCGACCACCGCGGTCAGCTGCCGGCTGGTGCGGTGCCCATGAACGCAACTGCGCTTGCGGTGCTGGCCGTCGAGATGCACGAGTCGTTCCTCGAATTCGATGCTCAGACAGGCGACGGCAAGCTGGTTCGGCCAGATCTCGAGGCCGTTCGTGTGGAGCTGACCGCACGGCAGTTGGGCCCACGCTCGCGCTGACCGATCAGACGCGGCCGATCACGCCTCCCTCGGCGGCCTTCGCTCTCGTCCGTGCAGATTCGTTCCAACCGGAACCGGCTCGATTCAACGAACCATCGCCAGAGCACGACAGCCCAGCCGGATCGCCCCAGCGGCGTGTGGGCCAACTCTGCTCGATCTCATGGTTCCACGAGTTGTCGTGGGCTGTGGCTGGTGTGTGGTTGGACGATGGCGGTCGAGACCGTGGCAGCCGGACAGCGAACGGCATGAAATCCTTTGTTCATATAGGTTTTAGGGTTGCCAGGGTGGGCGAACGTCTGTACGATTGGGGGATGTCGACGGAAGGGTGCCTGGAAGAGATCGTGTCCTTCGACGACCTCGTCGCCAGTCTCGGTCACCTCGAACGATTCGGCGCCAAACTCGCGTTGGCCGCAGCCCAGTTGAACGTGTCAGGGATGTGGGCAGCAGACGGTGCGGTGACGATGGGCGCCTGGCTGAAACAACACGCCCGACTCTCGCACCGCGACGCCCGACGACTCCTCAAAGAAGGCCTGTTCCTGAAC
>JANNFQ010000455.1:0-1534 GCA_031380045.1 Acidimicrobiaceae bacterium | reverse complement strand
GGGCGGTGGTCCGGGCACCCGACGAGGAACATCGGGCGTCCACTCCGCTGGAGCTGTTCTTCGACCTGACCTTCGTCGTCGCAGTCGGACGTGCCGCTGCGGCGCTGGATCACGAGTTGCTGGCAGGTCATGTGCGCGACGGCCTGACCGGTTTCGTCCTGATGTTCTTCGCAGTGTGGTGGGCGTGGATGAACTTCACGTGGTTCGCGTCGGCGCACGATTCCGACGATGTGCCGCACCGGTTGTTGACCCTGGTGCAGATGGCCGGGGTGCTCGTGCTGTCGGCCGGCGTGACCGCGGCGGTCGAGGATCAGAACCTGCTGGTCGTGACCATCGGCTACGGCATCATGCGCTTGGGGCTGGTGGCATCGTGGCTGCGCGTCGCCCGCGATCAACCCGCCGTTCGCCAACGGGCCCTCAGATTCGCGGGGGCAATCACTGCGCTGCAGCTGTTGTGGTTCGCGCGGCTGGCGCTACCCGGCAACACGCAACTGTGGACCTTTGCAATCTTGGCACTGGCCGAGGTGTCGGTGCCGGTCTGGGCCGAGCGTGCAGTGGCCGCGCCGCTGTACCACCCGAACACATTGAAGAGCGATACGGCTTGTTCACCCTGATCGTTTTGGGCGAATCGTTGCTGTCGGCCGCTGCAGGCTTTCAAACCGCAGTCGACGACGCCGGTCTCTCGGCCGAGCTCCTGGCGGTGGGATTGGGGGGTTTGGTGATGGCGTTCAGTGCGTGGTGGTTGTACTTCGATCACCCGGGTCACCTGGCGCCCACGCCCGCCCAGGCATTCCGTTGGGGCTATGCACACGTCATGGTGTTCGCCGCGCTGGCCGCCATGGGCGCCGGCCTTGGTGTGGCGGCAGAGACCGTCGCCCATGACGGCGATGTGCGCGTCGCCTCGATGGCAGTCGCCGTACCGGCGGCGGGATTCCTGGCGGGCGTCGCTGTGGTGATGACGATCACCGGTACGTCGGTACGGGATCGTCGAGTCTCTCTGAAGTTCAGCGGGGCCGCGCTGCTGTTGATCGTCGGCCTGGTTCTGCCTGTCGCTGTCACGGTGCTCGCATGCGCAGCCGCGTTGGCGCTGCTTGCCACCGGGATGGTGCTGGACGGTCCATCGTCGCATGATCGACGCCCGAATGCCGTGAGCGCGTGACCTAGCCTGGGCACCGTGCCCTTGCGTCGAACTGTGACTGTCGCGCTCGCCGCCGCGCTGGCGTTGGGGTTCAACGCGTGCGATGACAATTCGCACGAGCCATCGATGGTGGAGCCCGACGAGGTCTACGTGGCGGTCATCCGGTGGCAACTTGCCCGACAGGAGCCGTCGTCGCTGGGCAGCGCTCCGTCCGATTCGGTCGATGACGAGCTGCCCGTGTTGTACATCGCGGCTGCCGACGGCACCGCCATCGATGCGAAAGTGCAGGCGCGGGTGGCCGCGGCAACCACCGACGAGGCGAAGGTGCGCTTTGCCGACTCACGTGACGAGGCTCTGGATCTGGATCTCGAAACCGAGCCGGTGCGCGACGTGGGC
>JANNFQ010000391.1:0-9031 GCA_031380045.1 Acidimicrobiaceae bacterium | reverse complement strand
CCACCGTGCGGCCCACCGAACCCGCCGAACCCGCCGAACCCGGCCCGCCGAAGGAGCCGACCGTTCCGATCGAACGCCCCGATGACCCGCCGGCGGGGCCATCGGCCTGGCCTGCGCCACCCCCACGCTGAGCCTGCGATCTAGAGGCGGCGCATCACGGTGACGACGCGGCCGAACACGCTGACCTCGTCGGCGCCGAACACCATGGGACCCAGGCGATCGTTGGCCGGCAGCAACGTGACCGTTGCCCCGCTGCGCTGGTAGGTCTTCACCGTTGCCTCGTCGCCGGGGATGCCGGCCACGACGATCTCGCCGTTGTTGGCCGTGTTCTGCGAGCGGCAGACGACGAAGTCGCCGTCCATGATGCCCACACCGATCATCGAATCACCGCGTACCCGCAGCATGAACAGATCGCCCGTGCCGGTGAAGTCTTCGGGCAGCGGGAACAACTCTTCGACGTTCTCCTGCGCCAGCACGTCGGTGCCTGCGGCGACGTCGCCGACCAACGGCACATGACGAACCGGCCGGCGCTCGATGGCTGCGCCCGACGTGGGATCGAAGCGCACTTCGAGGGCGCGGGGCTTGGTCGGATCACGACGCAGATAGCCCATGCGTTCGAGCGAGGCGAGGTGGCTGTGCACCGTGGACGGAGACGTGAGGCCAACCGACTCGCCGATCTCGCGCACGCTGGGCGGGTACCCGCGCTCGCGCATGCAGGTTTCGATGACGTCGAGGATGCCTCGTTGACGTGCTGTGAGAGTTTCGGACATGGTGACAGCGTACGCATGTTCGGCTCTCAGGTCAAACACCCGTTCGCACAACACATGTTCGATTCAGGGGTTGACGAACGAACAACCGTTCGACATACTGACGAACGAGCGTTCGACGCCAGTCGAACATGTTCCACCCAGGAAGCAACCCAGGAAGGCACAGGAGATCGACCATGGCACAGACATTCGCCACACCGTCGGGCCGCACCACCGGTCAGTTCCATGTGCGCCTGCCAGTCGTTGGGTTCGCCGGTCGTCCCGGCGCCAGGTCCACGTATCTGCGGCGGCGCGTCGGCGCGTTGACGTTCGTGGTGGCCCTGGTGCTGTCGGTCGGCTCGGTCACCCAGCACGGTCTGGCCGATCGTGGGGGCGACCCTGCCTCCGTCCCCGCGATCGGCCGATCCGTGACCTACGTGGCCCAGCCCGGCGACACGCTGTGGAGCATCGCCCAGACCCAGTACCCGGGCAGCGACATCACCCAGGTCGTCGATGCACTGGTCACCCTGAACGGCGGTGCCTCCATCCAGGCCGGCCAACGTCTGCTGTTGCCCTGACTGCCCCCAACATCATCGAGGGCCGGGCAGCTAGATTGGCGCACCATGCGCTGTCCCCGCTGTCGTGCCGACGACACCAAGGTGATCGACTCACGTGAGTCAGACGAGGGCGCAGCCATTCGTCGTCGCCGCTCGTGCCCCCAGTGCAACCACCGGTTCACCACGTACGAACGGCTCGAGACAGCCCCGCTCATCATCACCAAGTCCAACGGCGTGCGTCAGCCGTTCGACCGGGCCAAGATCGTTGCTGGCGTGGCTGCAGCGGGCAAGGGTCGGCCCATCACGGCCCAGCAGATTCAGCAACTGGCCGAGGAAGTCGAGGATCAGGTGCGGATGACCGCGGGCGATCTGACCAGCGCCGTCGTGGGACGCGTGGTGCTCGAACACCTCCGTGGCCTGGACGAGGTCGTGTACCTGCGCTTTGCGTCGGTCTACAAAGGTTTCGATGCGGCCGCTGACTTCCAACGCGAAGTCGTTCTGCTGAAGAAGCTGCAGTCGTCGCCCGTCTGATCTGCCCGGCCACGCCGGCCGCATCGTGGCGTGCCGGCGGTTGATCAGCCGCGCCGACGCAGGTACCGGGTGAACAGAAACCCGTCGTCCTCCAGCACATGGGCCAGCGCCAATCGATGCCCGATCGATTCGGCGCCGGTCAGCAGGCGGGGGCCGTGTCCGCCGCTGAGCACCGGTGAGATGGTCAGATTCAGTTCGTCGATCACGTCGGCTGCGGCCAACGCGGCATTCAGCGCCGGACCGCCTTCAGCTTGCACGAAGTCGGCGTCCAGCTGCCCCAGTGCCGCAACCAGATCGACCTCGTCGTCGCCGGCGCGCACCGTGTCGACGGGCGATTGCGGTGCCGACTTGGGCACGATCAGGAACCCAGCACCACTGGTGAACAGTGGCATCGACAGGTCCACGTTGCCGCTGCGTGACACCACACCGATGCGCTGACCCGGCTTGTTCGGAGGCCCGTAGCCCTCGATTCGCACAGTGCCGGCGCCCACCACGATCACATCGGCCAGCGAGCGCAATGTCAGCAGCACCTGCCGATCGGCCTCGCTGGACAGCGCCTCGGATCGGTGATCGACCACCGTCGAGCCGTCGACGCTGGCCACCATGCACAGCCCCAGCCACGGTCGATCCGGCGGCCGCGGGCGGTCGACGTCATATGCCTGTGCCGCGGTGATGTGCTCTGTGGGATTGGGATGCAATCGACGCATGACGCCGATCATGTCATCGGGCCACGGGCGGGCTCACGCGGCAGCGGCCACCGCACGGCCATCGACCGCAGCGGCCGAGGTGGCCACCGGACGGCACGAGCGGTGGGCCAGCACCAGCAGCCCGACGACGATGACGATGTCTCCCACACTGAACACGTTCGCAAAGGGCCAGCCGTGCGGCACAGCGAAGACATCACCCAGCACCCACAATCGTGCTTCGGTGGCGACGCCACTGTTCTCGAACTGCCCTGCTGTCGCCACGTCCAGCCCAGCCGTGCGCCAGGCCCAGGCCGTTGCGGGCATCGACCCGCCGTTGGCAGCGATGGCCACCAGGTTCATCGCGCCGCCGCCGCCCACGATCCACAGGCCGGACAGTTGGCGGTTCGACCACAGACACCATGCCGACAACGCGTAGCTGATCATGTGCAAGGCCTGGGCACCGCCGGTCGGTACGTGGGTACCGCCCACAGTGATCAGCAACTGGATGGCGACGCTGGCCCACACGGCCCAGATCTTCTGCAACGACACACTGGCCAGCATCGACAACCGTCCGCCCGCGATTGGGACGGTCAGCACGCCCAGCAACGCAACGGCGACCAGGATCATGCCTGCGATCGATCCATCGGCAGCGACCACCAGTTGTCGTGAAGGTGCAGCGACAGCGACGTCTGCAACGCATCGATCGACACCGGCCGTCCAACCAGGTAGCCCTGCGCCACCTGACATCCCAATGTGCCCAGCATTGCCCAGTCGGCTTCGATCTCGACCCCTTCGGCGACCACTTCGATGCGCAATCCTGTGGCCAGCGCCAGCATGCCGCCCACGATGTGCTGTTGGCGGGGGCTGGTGGCGATGCCGCTGATGAAACGCTTGTCGATCTTCAGCCGGTCCACGTGCAGTTCGTGGAGCATCGAGAACGACGCCGCCCCGGTGCCGAAGTGGTCGATGGTCACGGTGACGCCGGCGTCGCGCAGCACACCGATCGCGTGCAGGCTGCGCTCGGGTTCGATGCCGATGGCGCGCTCGGTGATCTCGAGCTCCAGACGCGAGGTGGCGAGTCCGACCGATGCCAGCTGGGCCAGCACGCCGGTGGGGAAGCGTCGGTCCTGCAGGTTGCGGGTGGACACGTTGACCGCCACCCGGATCGACGAGTCGTCCAGCAGCAACGCATCAGTGGTGGCCTGACGCAGCACGAACTGCGTCAGCGGACCAATCAGCTCGGTGTGCTCGGCAAGACCGATGAAGTCACGTGGGGCCACATCGCCCAGCACCGGATGGTGCCACCGGATGAGGGCTTCGACCACCGCTGGACGGTCGGCGCCGAAGGCCACCTGCGGCTGGTAGTGCACCGATAGCTGCTGCGCGGCGATGGCCGTGGACAGCTCGCTCAACAGGCTGATCCGACCCACCTCGCGCGCCGATCCGGCGGCGCGGAACAGTTCGACGCCGCTGCGGTACCGCTTGGCGTGATACATGGCGATGTCGGCCGCGCTGAGCAGATCGGCCGGCGTCCGCCCGTGCAGCGGCGCGAATGCCACGCCCACGCTGGCACCGACCTGCAACGGAAAACCGTCGATGTCGATCGGTCGGCCGATCCGGCGACGCAGATGCTCAGCCATCGCCAGAGCTTCGTCGTCGTCGCCCGCGTCGGGCGCCAGCAGTGCGAACTCGTCGCCCCCCAGCCGGGCCACTACCGAACCACGGGGCGCAGCGGCAGCCAAATGGTCGGCAACGCCCCGGAGCAGACGATCGCCCACATCGTGACCCAGGCGGTCGTTGACGCCCTTGAAGCCGTCGAGGTCCAGCAGCACGATCGCGCCACGGGGCGATGTGTCGCTGTGCGACCCGAGAAATCCCTCGACATGGTTGGCGAAGGCGCGACGATTCAGCAGTTTTGTCAGCGAGTCGTGGTTGGCCTCGTGCGCTTTTTGGATTGCCTGCTGCGTGCTGCGATACACCAGGAATGCCGTCACGCCCAATAACGGAACCAGCAACAGGCTGTAGCTGATGACGACGACGAAGATGGGGGAGAGGGCCAGCAAGGCACCATCGGCGGTGATGCTGAGCATGAAGTCGCGCCCCAGCATCGAGCGCAGCGATGTGCGGTGGTACAGCGACAGCACCGTGCACGTCAACAGTGCGTTCGTGAAGAACACGACGGCGCCGGCGACCATCACGCCGATGGCTTCCTTCACCGCGATCGAACCCGACGCCGTCATCGGGCCGTCGATGCCGAAGGGTCGCAGCAACAGCGCGCCGGCGGTCAACGACACCATCACCTGGGCGACGTTGAACGACGACTTCTGCAGGCCGCGGCGATCGACCAGATCGATGAACAACGTGCATCCGCCGATGGCGACGGCGGCGACGGTCGGTGACCCCAGCAGCACGATCGAGAACGCAAATGCCCACCCGGGTGTCACCTCGCCGCCATCTCCGAATCGGAACCAGGTTCGGGTCTCGCCCAGTACCAGCAACACCACGAACAAGCCGATCGGCAGCCACCTGGCACTGGTATCGGTGTCGTGCAGGTCGGCAGCGACGGTGATGGCCATCAGTGCCACCGCCAGGCCGCTGATCACGATGACGTAGACGTCCAGCGCGTTGCGCCGACTGTGGAGTGGTGGTGCCAGCAGCGTTTGCCCTGGGTCAGAAGTGTTCATCGGAGGGATCGAACGGTTCGAAGGAAGGGAACGGATCGAAGCGAAAGGTGACTGTGCGAGTGTTGGTTCAGTACCACTTGAACGGGGCGCCGAGGGACGCGACCAAGGCAACGATGGTGCCGATCGCGATCGTGGCCCGAACGACGGGCGCTGTGATCCGTGACGCTGTCGGGCTCGGTGCTTCGCTGACGCTGGTGTCGAATGACGTGTGCATGGGTGCTCCTCCTGTGTCCTGCCAACACCGCTGCGGTGACACGAGTTCGAGAACCCAATCCGGCCGCCCGCCGTGCGTCACCATTTGTATTGCGCGCGCAGGGTGCTGACAAGGCCGCGGCAATCAACGCTGTGTTCAGAGTTCGTCTGTTCATCGACGCTGCGTCGAGATCGTGGCAATCCGGCGAAGATTTCTGCTCATGCTCCGTTCGGATCGGCCGATGTGCGCCCGGACTTCGGCCGGAACGACCCCGAATGGGTGTCACCCGGGTGTCACCCCCCGTCATCCACCCGTCATCCACCCGTCATTCACCCGTGGTCGGCACGTCACCCACAGGTTGCACAGGGTGTCCACAGGGAAATTCACAGGCTTGTCCCTCTATCTCCCCACAGGGCATCGCGCGTAGTGTCTCCCGTGCAGCGGGCAGCGGTGCACGGCGCGGACGGCCAACGTCGATCGGGTGGTCGGACCATGGGTCATGACGTTGTGGGGCAGGGTCCTCATACCTGCGACCGCATCACCGCCTGCCTGCTGCAAACCCTCACCCGGCCCCCTCACCAGGGGTGGCCGGGCCGGTTGGTCCTTCGGCCAGCCGACCGGAAGAAAAAGCACAGGTGAATCGTTGACATGGGTGTAACTACAGTGCTGTAATCTTCAGACCCCGGACGCCTCATGTTGTGGCGCTCACCGTCGAGGAGGTCGACGGACCACTACATCTTGTGGTCCGCTGGTCCGCCACTTCGGCCAGCCGCCTCTCCAGTCCATCCGGGCACCGCCATTCGCAGCAACCCCCACCCGTTCCCGACCACCCAATCCCGGCCAGCCGATCCCGGCCACCCCAATCGAGGAGTCCCACATGTCCCTGGCGCCCGAGCGTCTCTCCATCGGTCTCGAGCGACTGTTCACGTCGCCCGGGCAACATCCGTACGACCAGGTGGCCTGGGAGCGTCGCGACGCCCGCATCACCAACTGGAAGGACGGTTCGGTGGCCTTCGAGCAGCTCGACGTCGAGTTTCCCGTGGGATGGTCGCTGAACGCCACCAACATCGTCGCCCAGAAGTACTTCCGGGGCACGCTGGGTACGCCCGAGCGCGAGACCTCGCTTCGCCAGGTGATCGACCGGGTGGCCGACACCATCACCACGTGGGGGATCGAGGGTGGCTACTTCGTCGACGCGTCCGAGGCCGAGTCGTTCCGCGACGAGTTGAAGTTCATCCTGGTCACCCAGCGGGCCGCGTTCAACAGCCCGGTGTGGTTCAACATCGGCGTGAAGGGCGTGCCCCAGCAGGCCAGCGCATGCTTCATCCTGTCGGTCGACGACACCATGGATGGCATCCTGAACTGGTATCGCGAAGAAGGCGTCATCTTCAAGGGTGGCTCGGGTTCGGGTGTCAACCTGTCGAAGATCCGCAGCAGCTACGAGCTGCTGAACGGAGGCGGCACTGCCAGCGGGCCGGTCAGTTTCATGCGTGGCGCCGATGCGTCGGCCGGCACCATCAAGAGCGGTGGCAAGACCCGTCGCGCCGCCAAGATGGTCATCCTCAACGTCGATCACCCCGACCTCGAAGAGTTCATCTGGTGCAAGGTGAAAGAAGAGCGCAAGGCGCGCGTGTTGCGCGACGCCGGCTTCGACATGGACCTCGATGGCAGCGACAGCTTCAGCATCCAGTACCAGAACGCCAACAACTCGGTGCGTGTCAGTGACGAGTTCATGCAGGCCGTCATCGACGACACCGACTGGGACTACAAGGCAGTCATCGACGGCTCCACCGTGCGCACGGTGCGTGCTCGCGACCTGTGGCGCCAGATCGCCCAGGCATCGTGGGAGTGCGCCGACCCGGGCCTGCAGTTCGACACCACCATCAACAAGTGGCACACCGCCCATGCCTCGGGCCGCATCAACGGATCGAACCCGTGCTTCACCGGCGACACACGGGTTCACACCGACAAAGGCCTCATTCAGTTCACCGATCTGCTCGACCGAGGTCGTCTGGGCGAGAGCTTCGGCGTCTACACGCACGACATCACCAACCCCGACGCCCCGGCGGACCGTCTCGAGCTCACCAGCCCCGAGGCGATCATGGTGACCGGCATCAACGAGATCGTGCGACTCGAGTTCTCGAACGGTATGGAACTTCGCTGCACAGCGGGTCACCGCATCTTCACGGCCAACCGCGGATATGTCACTGCCCAGGAACTGACCGCTGACGACCAGGTTCGCATCTTGAACCTGCCGTCGCCGGCGACGCAGGCGTCCTGGGCGCTTCCCGTCTCAGCTGATCCGGCGAAGCTCGCCACAGGCAACCGGCGCGTGAACACCAGTCTCTCGTTGCCCGAGAAGTGGAGCGAAGAGTTCGGTCACTATCTGGGCTGGCTCGTTGGCGACGGCTCGATCTCGGGCGATGTCGTCACCACTGTCTACGGCAACGCCGACGACATGGCCGACATCATGCCGACGCACGGGCTGCTGCTCACCGATGTCAATGACGGAAACGTGCCGAAGCCGTCGCGGCAGAGCAACGGCACCATGCAACTGCGCGCCAGCCGCCGCGCGTTCGCAGCGCAAGTCCGTGCGCTGGGTGTCAGCGACGCCCGTGCGGCCGACAAGGTCGTGCCGTGGTCCATCTACGAGGCGCCCACCGAGGTTGTGTCGTCGTTCCTGCGCGGCTTGTTCGATGCGGACGGTTGCGTCTACGACGGAACGAAGAGCCGCTATGTCGGTCTCGGGTCGGCGTCGAAGCGACTGTTGCAGGGCGCGCAGCGATTGCTGTCGACGCTTGGAATCGCCAGCTCGATCTATCCCACCCGCATCGGCGACACGGCCGACTCGTTCTCGTACACCACGGTCGACGGCGAGCAGCGCAACTACGGGGCGGGACCGATGTTCGACCTGCGTATCTCGGCAGGCGCCATCAAACTGTTCTCGGACGTTGTTGGATTCAACGTGACGTCGAAGCGCGACAAGTTGTCGCGACTGCTGTCCGAGCACCGTCAGTATGCGAAGGATCAGACCACCACCCGACTCGTGACTCGCGTCGACGACGGTGTCGAACTGACGTACAACCTCAGCGAGCCACGCAACCACAGCTACGTGGCGAACGGCGTGGTCGTCCGTAACTGCAGCGAGTACATGCACCTCGACAACTCGGCCTGCAACCTGGCGTCGATCAACCTGTTGAAGTACCTCGACCTCGATTCAGTGGGCGACGACAGCTTCGACATCCAGTCGTACATGCACACCGTCGAGGTCATCTTCACGGCGCAAGAGATCTTGGTCGGCCGCGCCGACTATCCCACCGAACCCATCGCCGAGAACAGCCGCAAGTTCCGCCAGTTGGGCATCGGCTACGCGAACCTCGGTGCCTTGCTGATGGCCTTGGGTCTGCCCTACGACTCGGTCGAGGGCCGGGCATGGGCCGCCGCACTCACGTCGCTCATGACCGGGCACGCGTATGCCACCAGCGCTCGCACCGCCAGCCGCATGGGCCCATTCGCCGGCTTCGCCGACAACGAGATCCACATGCTGAACGTGCTGCGCATGCACCGCGATGCCTCGTACGAGATCGAAGGCACGCAGGCCGTCCCGTCAGGGCTGCTGACCGCCGGTCAGCAG